>JAGVYF010000004.1 GCA_018303425.1 Candidatus Woesearchaeota archaeon
AATGACAGATTAACATATATATTTTCAGCCCAATCATCAAAAACTGGGCAATGTACTTTGTTTGGCACGTGGTCAGGCAATTGGACACAGAACGAATCACAATCAGTAATAACAAATATAGCATTTAATTTTACAAACTTGACATTTGCGCAAACTGGAACAAACTATACTTGGGGAATGAACTGTTCAGATGTTTCAGGTAATCCCGGTTTAGGAATAAATTATTCATTTGTTACTTTAGAAACAGCTACGTCTTCAGCAACCCCGTCTGCCAGTAGCGGAACTACAACATTACCTGGTCCAACACCAACACCGGCCCCAATTATAATACCTCCCGCCCCTATTGTTGAAGTAGTGCTGGAAGAACCAACTATAACCGAAATCGTAACAGAAGACACCACTGAAGTTATAATTGATAATCCTTATTCGCCTATACTCTCCATTTTAGCCGAGGGTACAAATGGCGCATCAATTGCAGACTTAATTGATTTCCAAGACCTTCCGGAAACTAATTCAAATTTTACTCAGTTTCAAGACTTATTTGCATTTAGGCCCAAAATAAATTTTACAAAAATAACTTTAGGTTTGGGTTATATCTGCGCGGGTCCAAGGCACGCAGTAATGAAATGTTTAGATTGGGACTATGAAAATGGCATTTGTATAAACGAGAGCACTTGGGAAGTATTCCAATGGTTACCTCAAGGATTACACCCAGTTAATTTAACATTGCTTGCGCAAGATCCCGGATTAGGTGTTGGTCCAAGTCCATATACACCATACTGTGGAGATAGTTACTGTGATCCCAATGAAAACAAACAAACCTGTGGCTTTGATTGCGGTATAGGCATACAATTATCCTTCTTTGAAAAATTATACTACTGGTTTACAGGAACGCAACCTATAACCGGTTACGCAGTTGCAGAACCAATATATCAATGTGTAGAAGACTGGGACTGTAGTAAATGGACAAGATATAATTCAACTGGAACTAGAACAAGATTCTGTATAGATAATAATGCTTGTGGAACTAGTCTCACAAAACCAATAACTGAAGAAATTTGTCAATACAGTGATAGACCTACTGAAGAAAAACCAATTGTAATATTTGTATTAAAAGATTATCTAACAATGTTATTGCTCTTATTACTGCTTGTAATAATTACTTATAACAATTACTTATCTTATCAAAAACAAAGCGCTATTGTTTACCAGTACAAATCTTACTTTGACATATTAATTGAATCACTTATAAAATTCAGGAAATATTTAGCGACACAAAGAATCAAAGCTCAAAAAGCAAGTGAAGAAAGGTCTAAAGATTATATGTACCTACGTAGAAGTGTCAAAATAAAAACATTAAACAAAGTAGATAAGATCAAAGGAACTTTAATTTGTACTTATTTAAAATTCACAAATGCATTTAAAATATTCTCAATAGTGTTTATATATTCAATTGTTGCATTGTACAGCTTTATCCATTTATTTATTTATAAAATTAAGATATCCTTAATAGAATTATGTAATTATTACATTTCAAAAGTTAATAATTATAAAGCATATTTAATAAAGTTAAAAAAAGAAAAAGCTCAAAAAGCAATGCTTATCAAGGCAAGAGCTACTAGACTTCATAATATTAGAGTTAAAAAATATATGCTCTGGCGCAGAAATATTAAAGTTAAGTTTAACAATCGCATGGAAAAATTATCAATATGGTCTCAGGAGATTGTTAAATCTTCTAAAAAGCAATTGATACAAAATATTAACTCAACAATTAAATCTATCAAAGTCCCATTTATTTTATTACAACATAATATTAAACTACAAAAATTAAAAGCTGAAAGAGCTGAAAAACAAAGAGCGCATGAATTAATACTTAAACAAAAACTCCACGAAAAGTTACAACAAAAGTTAGAGAAACAAACTGACCTTGAATTAAAAAGAAATAGAGCTAAAGAACTTTATCTGTTGCATAAACAACAAAAAGTGGAAGAACTTGCATTTAAAAATGAAAAAGCAAAAAAACTATTACAAAAACGTGAGCATGAATTGCAAGTCAAACGTGAATATTCCAGAGTATGGTACGCTGCTAATAAATTAAGGTTATTGATTAAACCATATGTTAAGAATTTTAGGTTAAAACATAGAAAGCAATTGGCTCGAGAACATCCATTTAAAGAAATATCTCTCAATACAACCAATTTTGAAAAACTTGATAAACAAATTACACGATTAAAAGAAACTACTTTTGAGTTATACAGGCCTTATCAAACCAAAAAGGTTTCAGCAAGAAAACCATTGGCAATAACAACAAGGACAAAATATGAAGAACCAAATTATATTTCAAAACTTAATGATCAGATTGATGAGAGATTAAAGTCAGTGATCCCTGTTAATCTGAATTATAAAATTAAGGATTATAGAACTAGAAAAACAAAGATAATTTCTAAAAAACCGTTATTAAATATGACTAAAATTAAAATCCCGACTTATTTAATCAGGCTAAACTGCCAGTTAAAATATAGATTTAATCATTTAATTAACCGCGCAAAAAATTATACTTTGACTAAGAAAAAATTAATCCCGCAGGATTCAATAAGATTAGGAGTTAAAACTTCTCTTTCAAAGAGATCAGCAAGGCTAAAGAGACTTGAAAAACAATTCAAAACTTTAAGCTGGACAAAGCTTAATCATCCAAAAACATTTAGGTTAGGTGAACAAAAGAAATATGTATCTCCAATAAATTTAATTCCTAAACATAGCGTTGCAAAACCCGTACATATCCCATTTTTTAAGAAGCTAACTCAAAAGCTTAATATACAACCAACTTTCAAATTGAAAAAGAAACTAACTCTAAATAGGCCTTTAATTATGAAAAGTTTCCATAAACCCAATTCCAAACTTGACTGCGCATTAGATAGAATCAATTTAGAAATCGATAAGATTAATCTCAATATTGAACCTCAAAAATCATTCAATCTTCAGAAAAAACGATATCCGAAAGTGCGCATTTTATCCATTAAAAAACCCCAAATATCCAAACGATTAGAAAAACTAGAAAAAAAGTTAAATCAAAAAATTAAAAATATCTCTTTTAAAAAATAAAGTTTATATACTTTAAAAAATGAAATTAACAAATGTCTGGGAAAAATAGTATAAAACTTGTAATTTTTGATTTTGATGGTTGTATAGCCAATGTAGAAAAAGCTATTAAAGAAGGTTCTCAGGAGTTAATTTTGAAATATGTAAAAACTAATATTGATGTTGAAAAAATTGCTAGAAATGAAGGCATGGCTGTTCTTATTAAAAAATCAGGCATTTCATATTGGAAAGTCCCTAAAATAGTTAGAAAGTTTCGCAAAATAATAAGTAAAACGATTATATCTGCAACTCCTTACAACGGGATACCTAAATTACTTAGTGATTTAAATAAAAATTATACCGTGGGGATTGTTACATCAAATTCAAAAAAAAATGTAAACAAATTTCTAAAAAAGTTTAAATTAACCCCTAATTTTCATTTTGTGAAAACTAATATTTCTTTATTTACAAAAGCCTGGTGGTTATGGATTTTAATCAAAAAACATGGATTTAAAAGAAATGAAACAGTGATAGTTGGTGACGAAGTCCGTGATATTGAAGCAGCCAATAAAGTTGGCGTGAAATCAATTGCAGTAACTTGGGGGCTTAATACTAAAAAATTATTAAAACATTCAAATCCAGACCATATTGTTGATAAACCTTCAGACATATTAAAAATAATTAATCAGATGTAGTATCCTCCTCAGGCTCTAACAACTCTTCTAAATTTTCTTCCTTATCTTGAGTTATTTCAGGTTTTGGAAGCAATGGGAAACTTCCCGGTAATTGAAAATCATTTTTATATTCAACTTTTCTTAATAATAATGTTTCTTCTTTTTTCTGTTGAATTCGAATTTTCCAATCTTGGTATAAATGATTTTTCCATTTAATAAAAGAATTTTTCAACCACCATGGAAAATTTAATACCGTACCGCAAACTTCGTCTTCGTTTTCTATTTTATATGTTCTATATAGGCCTTCAATAACGGTTATCAAACCAATGCCTGCTAACAAAAGATTTGAAGTCAAAATTCCTACGCCATACATTGTAGTTCCAGCAGTAATTTCAGTTAAACTAGAGGTTAGGCTATAATGGGTAGGCTCATCTCCATTTTTCTCTGCAATTTGTCGTTGCTGTTGAGCGGTTTTCCATCCATGTATTAATCCCTTATATCCTAGGTGAGCATAATTTTTAATTCTTTCAATCCCCATTTCAACGTTATTAAAAACAATATCTCCAAGACCATTTATTTCTTGAGAAATAGATAAACTTTCTTGCGCTTGTTTAATTTTTTCTTCTAAATTATCCCTTCTCTGTTTTTTAACAGCTTTTATTCTGTCGATTTTGAGTATTTTAATCTTTTCTCTTAAAAAAGCAATATTCTGGTCAATTATATCTTCTTTAAGTTCCCAGGTTTTACTTTGAAATGGTTGCAGACAAATACTTTTAGCCACATCATGTAATGCAATGCCATACTCTCCCCGGCTTAGATTTAACAGCGCTTTGTAATAATAACCCAAAAATTCAAAACTACCTGCTTTTTTGTTAAATTCCATATCGTTAATAGTTTGTTTTTCCATAATTAAGTCAATATTAGCTTCTGCTCCAATATAATCTCCTTCTTCGATGAGTGCGGGGATTTCAAAACACAATTCATTAACATCCCATGGAATTATTTTAATATCACTCTCTGAATATTTTCTCTCAAATATATAGCCTTTTAAGCTTTTGTTAAAAATCCCTCTTGCTTTTTTTTTCTTCCTCCTTAGTTCAATAGCAGTTTTATGTTCATACTTAAGCAGCAAATACTCTTCTTTTTTTATTGCAAGTTCAAGACCCTCTTCAATTCCTTCATAATCTTTTTTTCTAATGCGTATACTCTCTTCACAACACTTAATTAAACCATCAATTGCAGGTAAACAAAATTGATCATTTTTTAACACTTCATGATATAATTCTGAACTTCCTGGCCAGTTACTTTGATGATTTAATATGTCTGCAAGATTTAATTTTGCACGGTCATTGTTTGGATTTTTTTCAATGCTTTTTTCATAATATAATATTGCCTGATTAAGTTTTCCTTCGCTTTCATATATCATTCCATAGCCATTGAATGCTTCAGACAATATCCCGGGATAATCTTGAAAATGTTGCAATATTTGTTGATAAAATTGTGTTGCCGTTTCAACCATCCCTTTTAATGACGCGATTTCTGCTTTTTTCAATATGACCGGTCCAACTTTTTCACCGTAATCTACTACATAGAAACTATTATATTCTTTTCTTTTCTCTTCATCATTTAATATTTCTCTCCCTAACTGAAATATTTTTTCTTTGAGTTCATAATCTCTATTACTCAAAAACTCAAGAGATTTATCACTAAATTCAATTTCAGAAACTTCTAAATGCACAAATGGGTCCGGTCTGTCATACAATGAATATAAATCTATTATTTTACCATTTTCCTTAATCAATATCTCCCAATTAACGGGTAATTGATAATTATATCTGCTCATCAAGAAATACTATAAAAGGAAGGAGATTTAAATAATTAACTACCCTTAAATGAGAACTTATTCTCCTTCAAATTCAACGAGATTAAAAACTTTGTAACCTGCATTTTCTAGTTTTTTCTTTCCCCCTATATCCGGCAAATCTATGATGAAACTGCATTCAACGATTTTTCCCCCCAGTTTTTGGACTAGTTTAGCTGCAGCTAAAGCAGTACCGCCAGTAGCAATTAAATCATCAATTAATAATACTTTATCTCCCGGGTTAATTGCATCTTTGTGTATCTCTATTTTATCTCGGCCATACTCTAACTCATATTCTTCAGAAATTGTTTCTCCAGGCAATTTACCGGGTTTTCTAATTGGCACAAAACCTACTCCCAACCTATGCGCCAATACAGACCCGGTGATAAAACCCCGGGATTCAATCCCTGCAACTATATCAATATGCATTTCCTTATATCTTTCAGCAAGCATTTCAATCATGTGATTATAGCCGTTTTTATCTTTTAATAAAGAAGTTATATCTCTAAACATAATCCCCTTTTTAGGCCAATGGGGAATTGTTCTAATTTTATTTTTAATATATTGAGAATCTTGTTTCAGATTTTCAATCACGGCAACAAGTAATTTGGTAACATTGCTTGCATTTTGTTTAAATACATCTAGAATAATTTCCCAGCTGACTGTTTCTTCATTTTCTTTCCAACAATCGTAATCCGTACTCATAGCAACTGCCGCATAGGGAATTTTTAACTCATTAGCAAGTATAGCTTCAGTAGCAATGCTCATGTTAATCACATCTGCGCCCCATGCCCTAAACATATAAGATTCAGCTTTGGTTGAGAATCTAGGCCCCTCAATTGTGATTACTGTACCTTTAGGATGAAAATTGAACTTCAGTTTTTCACAATTTTTAATAATGTTTGCCCTTAATTCTAAATTAAACGGTTCAGACATAGGCGTATGCGCGGCATTTCCTTCAATAAAACTTTCATGAAAACTTACATCTCTTCTTCTAGTAAAATCAATAAACTGGTCAAGAACTACCAAATGGCCGCGGGCAATTTCATCGCGCAATGAACCTACGGCAGTAGTTGCAAGTATATGCGTACAACCTTGGTCTTTCAACGCGTAAATATTTGCTTTGTAATTAACTTGCGTTGGAGGTATTGTATGCTTCCTGCCGTGCCTCGCAATTATGACTACATCTATTCCCTTAATCTTGCCTGTTTTTAATGTAGATGTGGGCTTGCCGTAGGGTGTAACAATGTCAATCTCTTTACATCCTTCTAAAATGTTAGGATCATCTAAACCAGAGCCGCCAATTATGCCTACTTTAAACATTTATTATTCACCGGTAAATATTTTTTTGCAGTCTTCTCGGATAGTGCTATATTTAATCTCTTCACAATATTTATTATCATTACTTGCCCTTGCAAGTCTAATGATACATGCATCTCTATCGATTATATTACTCATTTGATAGCAGGGTTCAATTATCCCAGATTTCTGAGCTATCATGTTATTGCATTTATTTAATTTAGACTCATCCGTAATATCTTTACAACCTTCCCAATCTAGTGTCTTTACTACAACTTCATAAAAACAGGCATTATTTTGTGTCCCTTTTTGAATGAACCAACAATAATCGGAATTATTATTTGCTATAGCATAATTTTTATAACAAACATTATTCCAATATTCATCCTCTTCTACAAGCTTACAAATCTCAACATCATTGGATATTTGTGATATTCCGGTGTAACAACTATACTTGGCTTTAGAGTTAAGGATTTTTTCACAGATTGAGATATCTTCTTTTGCTTCAGCAACTCTTACTAAGCATTCATTTTTAAAATCTTCAAATATGATTTGCAGACATAAGAGTTCATCATTATTTTTTAGCGCTTCATTATATTGTTCAACATCATTCTCTTTTGCAAGTTTATCCGGGTTTACTACCCTACTCGTAATTTCTTTAATATCTGTTTTATAGACATAACTCAAAAATAATAAAAATATTAAAGTAATTAAAATTAATTTACTTTTTTTTAACTTTTTAGCCATCTATATCACTTCCGTATATGTAAATTCTTTTTTCATTTTCATTTAAAACCATTTGTATAATCTAATATAACTTATGTACAAACCAAAAACGTTTTAAACTTAAAATTTATCTAATAAGATAAATGGACTCTTCTAAGATTATTCATAAACTGACCGGGCATAAATTAGTACGATTAACGAATCGCGGTAATTCTGCAATCCTTCATGCAATTAGACTTGTTAAGGCTTATTCAGATAAAGAATTTGTTTTAATTCCTGACCAGGGCGGGTGGTTAACTTATAAAACATTTCCCAAGGATGCTGGATTTAAAATTAAAGAAGTTAAGACAAATGCAGGTTTAATAGATATTAATCAATTGGATCAGTATCTAGATAATTCTGCAGCTTTAATAGTAAATCAACCCGCAGGGTATTTTGCGGCCCAAGATTTAGAAGCCATATCAAAAATGTGTAAAGATAAAGTTTTGTTAATAGCAGATGTCACTGGTTCAATTGGTGATAAAGAAGCATGCAATGGAAAACACGCCGATATCTTACTGGGGAGCTTTGGTAAATGGAAACCAGTCAATTTAGGTTATGGCGGATTTATCTCTTTAAAGTCTCAAAAATTAATAAATATAAGCGCAAAGCTTCCTTTAATTGAATTTGACAAGAATTATGAATCGGAGTTATGCAGTAAATTAACCCACCTTAATGAAAGATATTGCCATTTTTATAGCATTGCGGGTTCTATTAAAAAAGATTTAAATAATTTTGATATTATTCATAAGGATAAAAAGGGGATAAATGTAATAGTAAGATTTAGTAACAATGAAGAAAAACAAAAAATTATAGATTATTGCAATTTGAAATCATATCCTTACACGATGTGTCCGCGATATATTCGCGTTGAAGAAAATGCAGTATCTATTGAGGTAAAAAGACTGTGAATACATTATTTATAGGTTTAATAATTATCCTTGGAAGTTTTGTGCTCAGTTTTGTAGTTGCGCCAACAACTTTAATGTTTAATAAAATGAATGCATTAATCATTTATGCATTAAGTTGGTTATTATTTGTAATAGGCGTATTGATTGGGGGAAAGGTAGCGTATATAAATTCAATAAGCGGACTTAAAAAATGGGTAAAAAGAAGAAAGGGTGATTAAATGAATTTTATTAAAAAAATATTTAGCGGTAATCAAGATGAGTCAGTACATTCACAGTTTGTGAGATTTAGTGTTGGCGATTATTATCCAAGAGCAGTTTTAAGCATTAAAAATGGCAAGATTGTTAAAATTAAGTCTGGCTTTGAATATGGCAACGATTTTATAAAATTCATTATCGAAAATGCTACAGGAAAGGTAAAAGTCAATGGTAAAATTTATTCTAAGAAAGATTTTACTTCGGAATTAATAGACTGCAAAGAAAAGAAAAAAGGTTTTTACATAGGCATTATAAATCGTGAAATGTCTATTGACGATCTTAATCAACTTTATAAGCAGACCAATAAGGAAAGTTATTTACTTTTGAGCGTAAAGGGCGAAGGGTTTGATTTGAAGATTAACCAAATTCCCCATAATCCGCGAGGTTCATATAAAGCAAATTTTTGTAATTTGCATCTTTCAAATCATCTTGCAGATAAAGCCATTAAAGAATTCGCATTTGACATCAAGAATGATTTTAAGCAATTATTGTCATGCCATAGATTTTTAATTGAGGATATTAAAGTGCCTAAAGAGTTTGAAAGTGATTTATTAAATGCCAGGCTAATGGCCAAACGCACCGGTAAAATCATTCGTGAACTCGAATTTGATGGCACAAAAGAAAAAACGGAAGCAAAACTTAATGCATAATAATCCTGAACATAGTACGTAAAAAGTCCGGTGTAAAAAAGTTGGCTTCACTTCCGGGGAGGCTACTCATTTTCTCAATTATACAAACTTAGCTTGTCTTTTAATGTAGATTAAAAGTCGGGCCAAAGCTAACTTTTGATAAGCAGGCTTTCTATTTACGAGAACATAGGAACATTTAAAAAGAGGGAATGATTGCTATAAAATATTAGTATCGGAGGAATTTTAAAATGGAAGGAACAGTAAAATGGTTCAATAGAAAAAAAGGATACGGTTTCATAGCCGGCGGAGATGGCAAAGAATATTTTGTCCACCAATCAGGCTTATCACAAGGAAGATTTTTACGCGATAATGACCGTGTATCTTTTGATTCTGAACAAGGAGAACGCGGACCAATTGCAAAAAATGTAGTTTTACTTCAAAAGGGCAGCGACTTAAACGGTTCTGAAGAAGGACAAGAAGATAGCCAATCAGAAGAATTTGTTGAAGAAAGCGCTGAAGAATCTGAAAATGACGAAGAGTCAGATGAAGATTTTGAAGATGAAGATTCAAGTGAAGAATAAGTTTTAATTATCAATTAAAACTATTCTTAACACTTTTTTATTTTTATTTGATTCTAATCAAAACTTATTCAGAAAATGGGGTGTCAAAGTAAGTTACTTTAAAATTTGCAAGTTTAACATTACCGATTAAATATTCACCAGTTATAGTTTTAAACAGTTGCTCTGCAATTTCTTGAGTTAATTCCCATTTAATTTCATTAGTAAAAGGATATTTAGTAGTGGACTTGGCAGGTATAACTCCACCTATGACATAGCCCGTCATAATTTTTTGGTTATTTTTTCCATATAAAACATCATAACTGATATGGTTTACTTTAACAGGAGTAAGCCCATTATTTTCAAGTTCAATGTTTCCCGTTAATTTAAAACTACTAGAGGTAATTTCATTGGCGTCTATTAACTGAATTTTTGCTAATTTTATTTGGCTAAGTGAATACACATAAAAAACACCAACTATTAATAAAAACAATGCTGCTATTGTAAGTATTTTTTTACTCTGCTTTAATATAGCTTTTTTTACCACTTAAATAATTTAGGGTTTATTCTATTTAAACTTTGTCAGTATTAGAAGATTAAATCCAAACCCTATTTTAAATATTTGTCAAAATCTGCAGGGAGACTACCCGCCAATATACAAGAAATAGCAAAGTTATTTCTGTGCCCAGAATCAAAGATTCTTGGGACAAGCGGAATTTCTATGTTTAAAATAAGCGAGCAAAAAATAAACTAAAACACATTTAGGATATAGAGAATTTAAGTGCAGAGGCTTGAAATCATGTAAGAATGAAGTAAATTTGATGTCAACTGCTTATAATTTGAAGAAAATTCATAACAAGATTTTAAATATTAATAATAATTTAGACAAAACTATTAAAAAATCATTATTTTTATTAAATTCTCATTTCTGTATTTTGGAATTATGAGACAACTTACACTGGACACTGGACATTTATGCGTGAAACTTATAAATGGCAAGTTTATCTATTAAGCTATGCTTAAAAATTTTAATCCAAGACTCTATCAGCAGACAATTCTTCATACTGCGGTGAATTATAATACATTAGTTGTTTTACCGACAGGGATGGGTAAAACAGGTGTGGCTGTGATGTTAGCTGCTCAAAGACTAAAACAATACCCTAATTCAAAAATTTTAGTTTTAGCGCCTACAAAACCTTTGGTTGAACAAATTAAATCTTTTTTTCAAGATCACATTGAAACAACTGTAATAATGTTTACTGGCCAAATTAAGAGTGAAAAGAGAGCAGAACTTTGGAAATCCAATAACATTATTATCTCTACGCCCCAAGGTCTTGAAAATGATATCATTAATCAAAAAATTGATTTAAAAGATATTTCTCTGTTGATAGTTGATGAGGCCCACAGGGCCATTGGGGATTATAGCTATGTATGGATAGCTAAACAATACCATCAAAAAGCGCTTTTTCCCAGAATATTGGCATTAACTGCATCCCCGGGGTCAGACATAGAAAAAATAACTGAAATAACTCAAAATTTATTTGTTGAAGAGGTTGAAGTAAGGACAAGCGAAGATCCTGATGTTAAACCATATATACAGCATGTAAATATAAAATGGATAGATGTGCAATTACCTGAATCATTTAAAGAAATCAAAAAATTTTTGGATGATTCGTTAAAATCAAAATTAGAAGAAATAAAAAAGAACGGTTTTCTTTCACAATTACAGGTCATTCAACCTTCAAAAATTGAAATCTTAAAATTGCAGGGAATGTTGCACGGTTACGCATCCAGCGGAGAAAAAAGTTTTGAAATTCTGAAATCTATGTCATTGGCAGCAGAGGCAATGAAGATATTCCATGCACTTGAATTAATACAGTCCCAAGGTGTTGAATCATTGCATCAATATATGGATGCTCTAGAGAAACAAGCGCTGACATCCAGTGTTAAAGCTGTGCAAAATTTAGTTAAGGATTTAAATTTTAGGTCTGCCTTGATTAAAACTAAAGTTTTGAAAGATATGAACATTGTACACCCAAAAATGGACATTTTAAGAGCCATGATAGAAAAAGAGATTGAAGAAGATATTAATAAAAAAATAATAATATTTAGCCAGTATCGTGATACTGTTACAGTAATCACGGAACATCTAAAACAAATACCTAATGTTAAGCCTGAAATATTTGTAGGACAAGCAAAAAGAAAAGGCAAAGGGTTAAGTCAGAAACAACAGTTAGAGCTGCTGCAAAAATTTAAAGATAATAGTTTTAATGTTCTTGTCTCAAGTTCAGTTGGTGAAGAAGGCCTTGACATCCCTGCGGTAGATTTAGTTGTGTTTTATGAGCCAGTTCCTAGCGCAATTCGCCATATTCAAAGAAGGGGCAGAACCGGAAGATTAGAAAAAGGCAGAGTAGTCGTGTTATGCGCAAAAGGCACAATTGATGAAGGTTATAGATGGTCTGCGCATCACAAAGAAAAACGCATGCACCGTATTTTGCAAGACTTTAAAACTAAATTTAAACCCACTAAGCACGTAATAAAATCACAAGAATTAATACCGGAATCTAAATTAAAAATATTTTGCGATCATAGAGAAAAGGGCAACCTTGTCATTAAAGAATTAATTGAACAGGGGATAAATATTAAACTTGAACAATTAAAAGTAGGAGATTATATAGTTTCAACGAGGGTTGGCATTGAATATAAAAAAGTTGAAGACTTCGTGAACTCCATTCTTGACGGAAGATTGCTCGAACAAGCTAAACAATTAAAAATTAATTATGAAAGGCCGTTATTTATTATCGAGGGTGAACAAGATTTATACAGCGTCAGAAATATTCATCCAAACGCAATCCGGGGCATGTTATCCACTATTGCAATTTCTTATGGGATTCCTGTCATAAGGACAAAAAATTATAAAGATACTGCTTCAATGATGCAGGTGATTGCCAAACGTGAACAGGAAGAAACTAATTCAATTTTTATGCCACACGGAAGCAACAAACCCAAGACCTTAAAAGAACAGCAAGAATATTTAGTCTCTGCATTGCCCGGAGTTGGCGCCAATTTGTGTCAACCATTATTATTTAGTTTTGGTTCGATTAAAAAAATAATTAATGCAAGCGCTGAAGATCTTATGAGGATTGATAAAATTGGAGAAAAGAAAGCCAACGATATCAAAAAATTAATAGATTTGGAGTATGGGATTTAGAGATATTTTCTGAATATTTTGTAAATGATATAACTCACAATAATCAATTCCAAAAACCAATAGAATGGTTCATATTTAACATCTAACCAAAAACGTTGAGAAAAACTTAGACATTTTGATTGTCCCCCAATCAATACGGAATGATAGGGTTTTCCCTCGCAACACGTTTCAAATGAAGCAAATATCTCTTCACCTTTTTTAACACAATCTAATTTGATAATTTTATCAGTTCTACACATTTTATTATAAAAGTCCCATGCTTCGCATTTATATCCGTCATCTAATACGCAATATGCTATCCTATCCCCGTTTGGATAAGAAAACTGATATCCTTGTTTTATGCAGAATGCTCTTATTGGATCCATTGCCCCATTTACTGCCACTGCTAATGTCATAATTAAAATTATCCAGATTAACGCTTTGCTCATATTAAAACGATGGTTCCTGACTTTTATATAACTTACTTTTCTAATACGAAAATCTATAAATATCAAATCAACCAAATAGTATTATAATGATTAATATCTCACAAGCATTGTTATATTATAAACGGTTAGATGTCCAAAAAGCTTTAGTCAGCCATGCAGAGGATAAAGAGATTTCCGGATGTTTTAACATGCAGGGTTTTTCTAAAAGGCCCGATATATTTGAATATAGCGGTGATGTGCTTGAAATGGTTAAGAGAGGAGCTACTTCTTTTCATTGTTCAGAAGAATTATGGAACAATCCTTTAAATCTTTCATCAAACTTAACACGAAAACAGTTAGACAATTTAAGGAAAGGGTGGGACTTAATACTGGATATTGATTGTAAAGAATTAGAATTTTCAAAAATAGCAACACATTATCTTATGGAAGCATTAAAATACCAGGGGATAGAATCGGTGTATGTTAAATTTTCAGGCAATCATGGTTTTCATATCGGGGTGCCTTTTGAAGCTTTCCCAAAAAAAGTTCATGATAATGATACAAAAGAATTATTCCCGGAAGCCCCGCGCAGAATTGCCGCATATCTCCAATTTTTAATTGAGCCTCATCTGAGAAAAGCGCTACTAGCTAAGTACACAAAAGAAGAAATTTCAAAACTGGCAAATAAACCCATTGAGGATATTATGGTTGAAGGATTATTACAGCCATTTACATTTCTGGATATTGATACTGTATTAATATCCAGTAGGCACATGTATCGGATGCCTTATTCATTTAATGAAAAATCTGGACTTGTCTCAATTCCTATTGCGGAAGATTCTATCTTATCATTTACAAAAATGCAGGCGTTGCCCCAAAATGTAAAGGTTACAAATATTCCGTTTATTGAGCGGAATGTTAAGCCAAATCAGGCAACGAAATTGTTTATACAGGCTTTCGATTATAACCCCAATCTTAAACATGAAGAAAAATCTCTAAAATGGAAATTTGATTTTGAGGAATTACAAGAAACCATACCTGAACTTTTTTTTCCGCCATGCATACAAACGATTTTAGCGGGCCTAGAAGACGGGAAAAAAAGGTCAATGTTTGTCCTGATTAATTTTTTATCTAATGTTGGATGGAATAAAACGCAAGTTGAAGAAAGAATTAAACTTTGGAATCAATCCAATCCTGAACCGCTTAAAGAAGCATATCTTAAAGGCCAATTCAAGTTTAAAAATAAAGTTTTACCTCCCAATTGTGATAATAATGCTTATTACAAAGATATGAATATTTGCAAATCAGATAATCTTTGCCTCAAAATTAAAAACCCTGTTAATTATTCTAAAAGAAAATCTTTCATGCAATCAAATAAAACAGATTCTAAACCTGGGCGTGTTAAGCTTACCGAAGAACAAAAAAAAATGAGACGAGAATACCGCCAAAAAATCGAACAAGAAAAAACCAATAATATCGACCGCAAAGGACAATGATATTCTCAAAAGCTCGCTGACACCATCAGTCACAGACCATTTGCTTTCCCGCTCACACCTCTGTAAATCTTTCGTACCGGGTTAATACATTATTATAAGTATTGACGTACAAGCAGAGGAAATAATACAAATTTATTGATTAAAACTTCAAAATATCAAAGCATTACCAAATACCGATAGCTTTATAAATGCACATCAAAATCTAGTATTAAATGTCTTAGAATCGGATATCTAAAGACATACAATCGGCCTGGAGAGAAATGCTCTATCAGTACCTAAACCATAGGGGCTTTCTTCTAAAAACGGTTGAAAAAGGATGCATAAACTAAAATGCCTAACACAAGAAAACCAAGATGCGGAAGTTTACAATTTTTACCTAAAAAGAGAGCTAAAAAAGCTTATGCTAGAGTTCATTCTTGGACAACTTCCAAAGAAGCATTACCTCTTGCTTTTGCAGGCTATAAAGCAGGCATGACACATATTATTTTTGTGGATAAACGCAACAATCGGCTTATCAAAAATGAAAAAAGAATGTGGCCTGTTACAGTTATTGAATGCCCGCCTATGACAATTCACTCAGCTCGTTTCTACAAAAAATCTCCCTATGGAAAAAAATTAATTACAGAAGTTTTAAACTCAAAACCTAAAAAGCATTTAAAGAGAAAATTAGTTATTCCAAAAACCCTTAAAACTAAATTTGAAGACATTACTGATTTTGATGAAATTACAGTTGTTGTGCATACTAATCCTGATTTGACAGGCATAGGCAAAAAGAAACCCGAAATTTTTGAAGTAGGTTTAGGGGGCTCTAAAGAGAATAAATTTAATTATGTAAAAGAAAATTTAGGCAAAGATCTGAATGTCAAAGATATTTTAAAAGAGGGTATGTTAACGGATATTCATGCAATAACTGCCGGTAAAGGTTATCAAGGTCCTGTAAAAAGGTTTGGAATTTCATTAAAAAGCCACAAATCTGAAAAAGCTAGAAGAGCTGCAGTTCAAGGTCCCGAAGGTTATGCTAAAGTATTATTTACTATTCCAAAAGGGGGTAAAATGGGTTTCCATCAAAGAACTGATTATAATAAATTAATTTTAAAGATTAATGAGAAAGTTGACATGATCAATCCAAATGGGGGATTTGTAAGATACGGTGAATTAAAAAACCCATACCTTTTAATTAAAGGTTCAATTCCATGCCCTAGTAAAAGATTAGCGATATTGACTCGGGCTATTCGACCAAATAAAAAAATTTCAGCTGATGGTGTAAATATTACTTATATCAGCAAAGAATCAAAGCAAGGAAGATAAAAATTTCAAAATATAAACATCAGAGATTTCAATAAGATGAAAATTTACGATTTAAACGGAAAAGAATCAGGCAAAGTGGATTTGCCTAAACAGTTTAACGAAGAAGTTAGGCCTGATATTATCAAAAAAGCAGTTTTGGCTATACGGGCTAATAAAAGACAAAAATATGGAGCATATAAAGAAGCTGGTCAAAGACATTGCGTAACAATTTCCAAAATGAGAAGAGATTACAGGTCAGTGTATGGCTCAGGCAGAAGCAGAACGCCTCGAAAAGTTATGAGTGTCCGCGGTTCAAGATTTAACTGGGTGGGTGCTGTAGTTCCTAATACTGTGGGAGGTAGAAGAGCCCATCCGCCAAAAGCTGAAAAAGATTGGACACAAAAAATTAATAAAAAAGAAAATAGACTTGCGATTAGAAGCGCATTAAGCGCAACATTAATTTCAAGTATGGTAAGAGAACGCGGCCATATTATTCCTGAAATATATCCATTTGTCCTGGATAATAAAATAAATGAAATCGCAAAAACAAAAGAATTCATAGATGTATTATTTAAATTAGGGTTTGAACAAGAACTTGCAAGAAGCCAAAAAAGAATAATTCGCGCAGGTAAAGGCAAATTAAGAGGGAGAAAATATATCACAAAGAAATCTATTTTAATAGTGGTAATTGATAAAAGATGCAAGCTTGCCAAAGCCGCTAAAAATGTGCCAGGTATAGACCTGATTAATGTTGCAAACTTGAACGCCGAATTACTTGCGCCCGGTACGCATATAGGAAGAGCAACATTATTCACTAAAGAAGCAATTGAAAAAATCGGAAAAGAAAATTTATTTAACTAAAATGGATCCATACGCTATAATTAAATACCCTGTATCAACTGAAAAAAGCATCAGGTTATTAGAATCGGAGAATAAATTAGTTTTTAGAGTAGAAAGACATACTAAAAAAATTGAAATAAAACAAGCAATTGAAGAATTATTCAATGCTAAAGTTGAAAAAGTTAACACGCTTACAACTTCCAAAGGCGAAAAGAGAGCATATGTAAAGTTTAGTCCTGAAACTCCTGCAATTGATATTGCAACTCAGTTAGGATTAATGTAGAGGAAAAAAATGCCAAAAAGAATTATCCAACAAGCAAGAGGAAAAGGGAGCACAACTTATAGAGCTCCAAGCTTTAAATATAAAGGGGCATCTCAGCATTTAGGAGTTGGTAAACATTTAAGCGGGAAAGTAACCGATATTATCCATTGCAGAGGCCATTCAGCTCCGCTTATCAGCGTACAGTTTGAGAATAAAGAAAATGGTTTAATGGTTGCACCAGAAAGTATCAAAATAGGGGATGTAATAAAGTATGGTTCCCAAGAAATTAACAATGGCAACTGTTTAAAGTTAAAAGATCTTGCTGAAGGAACGGTTATATTTAATATAGAGTCATGCCCTGGCGATGGGGGTAAATTAGTCCGGGCAGGAGGGACATTCGCGAAAGTAATGGCTAATTTAAATGATCACGTTGTTGTAGTATTGCCTTCAAAAAAACAAAAAAGTTTTTCACCGGAGTGCAGGGCCAGTATCGGTATAGCGGCTGGCGGGGGAAGACTTGAAAAACCATTATTAAAAGCAGGCAAGAAATTTTATAAAATGAAAGCTAAAAATAAATTATGGCCTAACACCAGCTCATGCTCTATGAACGCTGTTGATCATCCTTATGGTGGTTCAAGTTCAAGTAGAAAAGGCAGACCAACAATTGCGCCAAGATTTGCACCTCCCGGCAGAAATGTAGGTATGCTGAAACCAAGGAAATCCGGCAGAGCTAAAACAAAGAGAATAAGAGGATAAACCGGGAAATATTAAACATGCAAAATAGGAGAACTTCAACATGGCAAAAAAAACATTTACATATTACGGAAAAACTGAAGAAGAATTGAAAGGAATGAGTGTTAAAGAATTTGCAGTTTTAACCAATTCAAGAATTAGGAGAACTTTATTAAGAGGATTTACAGAAACTCAAAAAATATTATTAAAAAAAATAAGCGCAGATAAGAAAAATGTAAAAACTCATTGCAGGGATATGGTAATCATTCCTGAAATGATTGGGACTACAATTAAAGTATATAGTGGAAAAGAATTTATTCCCGTTGATGTGAATGTAGAAATGTTGGGACACGTATTGGGAGAATTTGTAATGACTAGGAAAAAAGTTTCACACAGCGCGCCAGGTATAGGAGCGACTAGGTCAAGTTCAAGCGCATCAGTGAGGTAAATATAATAATGGCAATATACGGATATTCAACAAAATTGAATGGAGAGCATGTTGCTCGGGCTTCCGGCAGAGATTTGGGTATTTCCACAAAGACAAGTATAGAAATATGCCGGTGGTTAAGATATAGAAATTTGCAAAAAGCAAAGAACTTGCTGGAAAAGGTAATAATAAAAAAAGTAGCAGTTCCATATTTACGATTTAACACTAAAATGGGACATAAACCCGGAATTACCTCGGGAGGATATCCTATTAGCGCAGCTAAAGAAATATTGAGATTATTAAACTCTGTGGAAAAAAATGCCCAGTCTAAAAGTTTGAATATTGAAACTTTAAAAATAATTCATATGAACGCCCATAAAGCAAGCACCCCTGTTCATGCTGGCCGTCACGGGGGAAGGGTTATGAAAAGGACTCACGTAGAAATATTAGTTGCAGAAGAAAAACCAGCTAAAGGCGCAGCTAATAAAAAAGTAAAGACAGAAAAACTTGCAGATAAAGCAAAATCAAAAAAAGAAACATCTAAAATTGAGAGGGTTGAAAATATTGAAAAAACAAAATCAGGGGAGATTACTGAATGATTGAAAGGAAATTCGTAAAAGAAAATAAGAAAGAATATTTGGTTGAAGAATTTATTAGAGAAAACCTTAAAGGCATTGGTCATTCAATGACAAAAGTAAAAAAAAACCCTTTAGGAGAAAAAATAATTGTATATTCTTCAAGACCGGGTTTAGTTGTAGGCAGGGGGGGTTCAAATATCAAAAAATTAACTAAACAACTGAAATCTGAGTTTCAATTTGAAAATCCCCAAATTGAAATTGCTGAAGTTGAAAACTTAAATTTAGATCCGCAGATTGTTGCAGAAAGAATTGCAAACTCATTAGAAAGGTTTGGTTCAAAAAAATTTAAAGGGATTATGCATAAAACTATGACTGATGTTATGATGGCTGGAGCTAAAGGGGTTGAAATTTTATTATCCGGTAAAATTCCAAGTTCCAGGGCAAAAACATGGAGAGTCTATCAAGGATATTTAAAAAAATGCGGAGATGTGGCTGTCTCCGGAGTAAAATCTGCAAAGATGCAGGCATTATTAAAAACAGGTATTATTGGTATTAAAGTAAAGATTATGCCGCCGGATTTGGTGCTTCCCGATACAGTTACCATAATTGATTTTGCTGAAAAACCTATTATAGAAGAGATTAATCAGGTAGAAAATGTTAAAGCTGAAGATTTAAAAAAGTCTTCAGAGGATATTGAAACGGATAATGCCGAGGTTAAAAATGAAGAATCTGAAGAATAAGGAATTAGCGCAGTTGTCTACAGGAGAATTAAGCAGCAAATTAGGAGAGGTCAGAAAAGAGATTATGAAAGATAATGCTCAGGTTGCTATGCGTACTATTCCGAAGAATCCCGGATTATTAAGAACAAATAAAAAAATGGTAGCTAGAATATTGGGTTTATTGAATAAAAAAATATCTGGAACAAAAAAAGATAAAAAATCAATTTCAGGTATGAAACATAAGGAGGAATAATGTCAGAAGTTTGTACACAATGCGGCTTGCCTAAAGAACTCTGTGTTTGTGAGACAATTGCAAAAGAAAGTCAATCAATCAAAGTTTATTCAATTAAAAAAAAATTTGGAAAACTTTATACCGTAATTGAAGGGATTGACGAAAAAGATATCGATTTGAAAGATATGGCAAAAAAGCTTAAAGCAAAACTTGCTTGCGGCGGAACTGCCAAAGAGGGTAAAATCGAATTGCAAGGCAATCATGGACAACGGGTAAAAGGCATTTTAATCAATTTAGGATTTGCCAAAGAAATGATTGAAGTAAGATAAACTGACTTAACGATTCCCTAATAAGAAAGAATCAGAGCAAATTAGATATAAAGGTGTAAAAAATGGAATGCAACGACATAAATTGTCCGGAACACGGCAGGCTTAAAACAAAAGGCGCAACGTTTTATGGTAGTGTTATCTCTGATAAAATGAATAAAACAGTAACTGTGCAGTGGCCTAGAAAAATTTACATTCCAAAATATGAAAGATACCAAATAAGGTTAAGCAAGATTAAAGCCCATAACCCGCCATGCATAAATGCAAAAATGGGGGATTATGTAAAAATTAAAGAAACAAGACCCTTAAGTAAAACTAAAAATTTCGTAGTAGAAGAAATATTAGGACAAAAGGAATACGTTCAAATCCAACACCAAGAATTATTGACAAAAACAGAAAGGGAGAAAGCTAAAGTTAAGAAAACTCCTCAAATTGATGAGAGTGAAGAACAATGAAGCCAGTATCATCAAGGATAACAAGAGCATTGCCTGTAGAAGCGGTAATTGATGTTTGCGATAATTCAGGAGCCAAACGTATTAAAATTTTTGCAGTGAAAGGACATAAAACCGTTAAAGGAAGGTTACAGGCTGCAGGAATTGGAGACATGGTATATGCGGCAGTTAAAGCAGGTAAACCGGAAATGAAAAAGCAAACAGTTAATGCAATCATTGTAAGACAAAAAAAAGAATTTAGACGGGCTGATGGCACCAGAGTAAAGTTTGAAGATAATGCGGCAATAATTTTAAAAGATGATAAAGGAAATCCTAAAGGAACGATGGTAAAAGGTCCTGTTGCAAAAGAAGTGACCTTAAGATGGCCCATGGTTGCAAAAATTTGCAAAATAGTTGTATAAAACTGAAAAAAGATTAAATGTAAAAAATGGTAAACACAAAATTTTCAAGGACATGGAAAAGCAGCAAATTGCCTCGCAAACAGAGGAAATATTTGAAAAATGCACCTCTTCACATTAGACGTAAATTTGTAAAATCCCATTTATCAAAAGATCTTATGAAAAAATATTCAACAAGGAGCATACAATTAAAAAAAGGTGATAAAGTTAAAATTTTGAGGGGGCAATTTTCAGGTAAAACTGGAAAAGTGAATAAAATAAATCTTAAACTTTCAAAAATTTATATTGAGGGCGTAGAATCTTTTAAAAAAGATGGCAATAAATCATTTTATCCCATACATGCTTCAAATTTATTGATATTAGAATTAATGACTGAGGATAAAAAAAGATTCAAAACATTGAACGTAAAAGTTGTAAAGTCCGGAGGAAAAAACCATGGTTAAGAACCATTTAAAAACAATCTCGGCGCCTAAAACTTGGCCAGTAAAAAGAAAAGAAAAAATTTGGGTTACTAAACCTAATTCCGGACCGCATGCATTACAAAATTCATTATCATTGAATTTTGTTTTAAAAAATTTTTTAAAACTTGCAAAAACAACTAAAGAAGTTAAATATATTTTACAAACACATGAGATTTTAGTAGACGGTGTAAGAAGAAAAGATCCTAAATTTAACATTGGGTTAATGGATACATTATTTATATCCCCTTTAAAAAAGAATTATAGGTTATTATTTAATAAATATGGTAAAATCGATTTTATCGAAATTTCAGAGGAGGAATCCAAAATTAAAATTTTATCTATATTGGGTAAACATTGCATTAAGGGAAAATTTCAACTTAATTTATTTGATGGAAGAAATATATTAACGGATAAAAATGAGTATAAAATCCGAGATTCACTTTTATTGGAATTGCCTTCACAAAAAATCTTGAAAACATTACCCCTTAAAAAAGGTTCATATATTTTCATTGTAGGAGGTAAAAATTTAGGGGCCTATGGCAAAATTGAGGAAATTCAAGATAAACATTTAATATTCAAGCATGGAAGTAAATTTGTAAAAACTTTAAAAAAGTATGGTTTCGTGATAGGTGAAGATAAACCAGAGATAACATTAATCAAATAAAAGATTCGCAAAAATGAACATAATGAGACAACTTAGGATAGAGAAAATTACTCTTAACATAGGTGCTGGCAAAGATCAAGCTAGACTGGAGAAGGGGATAAAACTGCTTAAAATGGTTACAGGTATTGAACCTGTAAAGACCATGTCTAAAAAAAGAATTCCGGGCTGGGGTCTTAGAGTGGGATTGCCAATTGGATGTAAATTGACATTAAGAAAAGATAAGGCTATTGAGATATTGAAAAATTTACTCATGGCTAAGGAAAATAAATTATATGATTATCAATTTGATAACTTAGGAAATTTGGCTTTTGGTTTATCTGAATATGTGGATATTCCAAATATGAAATATAATCCGGAGATTGGAATCATGGGTCTAGAAATCTGTGTTACGATGGAAAGGCCAGGTTTTAGAGTAAAAACAAGACGTCTAAAAACTAAAAAGATTCCTCAAAAGCACAGAATATCAAAAAATGAATCAATTGATTTTATGAAAAATGAGTTCAATATAAAAGTATTGGCAAATGGCGAGGAATAAAGATGACCTATAGCAATTACAAAAAAATGATGAAACAGCTGGAAGTTAAGCCTGCAAAATTAAAAAAATTTGTTAAACATAATGCCCCTAAAGAAAGAAGCTGCGGAATTGCAACAAAAAGATGTTCAAGATGCGGCAGAATAAGGGGACATATTGACAAATATGGCATTGATTTATGCCGACAATGTTTTAGAGATGTTGCAACAAAAATCGGTTTTAAGAAATACAATTAAGGTGTAAAAAATGACATTAAATGATCCATTATCAAATGCATTATCCAAGATATTAAATGCTGAACAATCAAGTAAATCTGTTTGTGTAGTGAAATCTTCAAAAATAATCAAAGAGGTACTTAACCTAATGAATCAGCGCGGATATCTCGGGGAATATAAAGAAGTGGTGACTAGTAAAGGCAACTTTTTAGAAGTAAACTTATTAAAGCAAATTAACAAATGTGGGGTTATTAAACCGCGCTTCCCTGTAAATAAATCTCAAATTGAAAAATATGAAAAAAGATATTTACCTGCAAAAGATTTTGGATTTATTATCGTTTCAACAAACAAAGGCTTATTAACACATATTGAAACAAAATTAAAAAATATCGGAGGAAGGCTGATAGCTTATTGTTACTAATGAAAATCGCTGAAATGGTTCAAAAAATTGAAATACTGGAAGGTATTGAAATTAGATTAGAAGGTAATCTTGTAAAAGTAAAGGGCCCTAAAGGAGAGCTTCAGCGTAATTATGCAAGTAATACAATTAAGATTTCCAAAGAAGAGGGGGTTGTAATGTTAAAAGCTAAAAATGCGACAAAACGAGAAAAAACAATGATGAACACATTTAAAGCCCATATAAAAAATATGTTAAGGGGCGTAGTTGAAGGTCATAAATATGAATTAAAAATTTGTTCAGGCCATTTTCCGATGAATGTTTCAATTACAGGAAAAGAAATATCTGTTAAAAACTTTTTAGGGGAAAAAGTTCCAAGAACTTTTAAAATAGATAAAGATATTATTGTAAAATTAGAAGGGGATAAGATAACTGTAGAAGGCATTGATATTGAAAAGTGCGGGCAATGCGCGGCAAATATTGAAAAATTAACCCGTATAACAAACAGAGACAGGAGAATTTTCCAAGACGGTATTTGGATTACAAGTAAATCTGGAAAAGTATAAATATAAAATGGAAAAAACCAAATTAGTTGAAATTAGAAAGGATTTAAAAAATAAAAAACCTGATTTTGTTAGAAGTGATTATGGTAAAAAACCGGGTTTATTTAAAAAATGGCACAGGCCCAAGGGTATTACCAACAAATTGAGGCTTAAGAAAAGAGGTTATTATATACATATCTCTAGTGGGTATAGGTCACCTGCAGCTATTAGAGGTTTTAGTAAAAATGGTTTTGAATTAGTGAAAGTTAATAAAATAGCCGATCTTAAAAATATAGATAATAGTTCACAGATAGGGCTAGTTTCAGGAAAATTAGGCCAAAAGAAAAAATTAGAAATAGTACAAAAAGCAAAAGAGCTTAAAATTGTTTTACAAAATATAAATGATTTAGATAAATATGTAAAATCAGTTGAAGAGGACATGAAACTTCGTAAAAATAAAAAACACGAGGTTTCAAAGAAAAAGGAACAGAAAACAAAAGAAGTTGCTGAAAAAGTTAAAGCTAAAGAAACCGAAGATAAGAAAAAATTAAATGAAGAAAAAAAACTTTCTGAAACTGAAAAAACTGACAAAGAAGAAGAAATTTTGAAAAAAGAAAAACATGAAAAAGAAAAGATATTAACACAAAAACAATAAAATAAATTACAGAGACTAAAAATGAGACTTACCTCACAAAAAAGACTTGCAGGAATAATCTTTAAACGTTCACCGAAGAAGATTAAAGTAGATTCAAGCAGGTTAGCTGAGATTAAAGAGTGTATTACTAAAGCGGATATTAGGGCTTTAATTATAGATAAAGCGATATTTGCTAAGCCAGTTCAAAAGTCTTCAAAAGGACGAATTAGAAAAAAATTGGCTCAAAAAAGAAAAGGCCGCCAATCGGGAGGTGGTTCAAAAAAAGGAACTAAAAATGCCAGGTCTCCTAGAAAACGAGTCTGGATAAATAAAATTAGGAAACAGCGAGTTTTCTTAAATGAATTAAGAGAAAAAGAATTATTGGACAGAAAAGGGTACAGAGATTTATATTTAAAGGCAAAAGGCGGACTTTTCAGAAGCAGAGAACACTTAAAATTATATATTAATGAGAAAAACTACATTAAAATAAAAAATAAATGAGATAAAAACTAAAAATGACATCTAAGAAAGATACCCTGGGATATAGAAGAAAGCGTGAAGGCAAAACAAATTATAAAATTAGACTAGCCTTATTGAAAAGTAAACAACCGCGATTAGTAATTAGAAAATCTTTAAAAAACATCACTGCCCAAGTGGTTGAGTATTATGCAGATGGTGACAAAGTAATTATAACTGCGGATTCAAAGGAATTAAAAAAGAATGGCTGGAAAGTTACAGCTAATAACTTGCCTGCGGCATATTTAACTGGTTTATTATTAGCTAAAAAAGCTTTAGCTAAAGGCATAAAAAAAGGCATAGCTGATTTTGGTTTGCAAAGATCTACTAAAGGTTCGAAACTCTATGCATTAATTAAAGGCGCAATTGACGGAGGATTTGAAATTGCATGTTCAGAAGAAATACTTCCTTCCGACGAAAGAGTTTCCGGTAAACATATCGAAGAGTTTGCTAAATCTTTAGCAAGCGATAAAAAAAGCTATAAAAAACAGTTTTCAGCATATTTAAATTCAGGCACAAAACCTGAAGAACTTTCAAAATTATTCCAAAAAGTTAAACAACAAATAATGGGTGCTTAATAATGGCTAAAGACATAAAAAAACCAAAAATGGAAATTGAAGCAGAAGCAATTTCATCTGAAGAAATTGCAAAAGAAAATTCTTTAGTGGAAGGTGTAAAAGATAAACCTGGTATTATCAAGTCTCCAAAAATTATAACACCAGAAAGTAAATTTGCATGGAAACCAAAAACATTAATTGGAAAACAGGTAGTTTCTGGCGAGATAACGGACTTAAATAAATTATTAAGTGAAGGTAAAAGATTATTAGAAGCTGAAATTGTGGATATATTATTGCCAAATATGCAAACAGATTTATTATTAATTGGCCAGGCAAAGGGAAAATTTGGTGGGGGACAAAGGCGTGTATTTAAGACAACACAAAAGAAAACAAAAGAAGGCAATAAACCTAAATTTGCAGCATTCGGAGTTGTTGGCAACGAAGATGGCATAGTTGGAATTGGATATGGTAAAAGCAAAGAAACAGTCCCTGCGCGTGAAAAAGCATTTAGGATGGCAAAATTAAATATCATGAAAATTAAGAGGGGTTGCGGTTCATGGGCATGCAACTGCGGAGAACCTCACTCCATTCCTTTCAAAGTTATAGGGAAATGCGGTTCATCTGTCATTAAGATCATGCCCGCGCCTAAAGGAATTGGATTAAAAATTGAAAAAGAATGCGCAAAAATATTAAAATTAGCAGGTATTAAAGATGTTTGGTCAAAAACATATGGCATGACCAAAACTAAGATTAATTTAGTTAAGGCATGTGATGCTGCATTAAAAAAATTAACAGAAACAAAAATTCAAATTAATCACATTGAACAATTAGGCATCATAAGCGGACCAATTCAATCTAACGTAATTGATAAAGAATTTACAAAATCAATCAAATCTCCAGAGGCAGAAGAATGAGCAAAGAGACTATTAAAAGGATAGCATTGGTTTTAGTTAGAGGAAGAATTGACTTAAATCAAAAAATGCTTAGTACCCTTGACATGTTAAAACTATTTAGGAAAAATTATTGCGTAGTCGTTAATGATACTCCGGCAAATAGAGGGATGGCTAAAAAAGTTAAGGATTATACAACATTTGGAAATATTGATGATGAAACCTATAAATTATTAATTGAAAAGCGCGGAAAAGAATATACTGATCGAACCTCTGATAAAAAAAATATAATAAAATACGAAGGCAAATTTTTTGTATATGGCGGCAAAAATTATAGATCTTATTTTAGATTAAATGCTCCAAAAAAAGGTTTTGGGAGAAAAGGAATTAAAGTTCAATTTTTAATTGGTGGGGCATTAGGGGACAGGAAAGAAAAGATTAATGATTTAATTCGAAGGATGATTTAAAGATGACAGTGAACAAACGTAAAAAAAATAGTAGAATGCACGGATCCCATACTCACGGATGGGGCGCAAAAAAGAAACATAGAGGCGCAGGCCATCGCGGAGGCAGAGGCAATGCCGGTACGGGTAAACGCGCGGATTCAAAAAAGCCATGTATATGGGCTTTGGACTATTTTGGAAAATATGGCTTTAAAAAGAAAAATGCAAATATTATAAAAGCGATTAATATTCATTATTTGGAAAATCATATCAATAGCTTATTAAATCTTAAAAAAGCAGTTGAAAAGTCCAATGTGTTTATAATTGATTTATCCAAAATGGGATTCAACAAATTATTATCAAAAGGTTTGGTTTCTAAAAAGTTTAACATTACTGTCGATGCAGCAACTGCAAAAGCTATTGAAAAAATCGAAAAAGCGGGCGGTAGTGTTAAAGTTACATTAAAATCCAATAAATCTGAATCATCTAAAGATAAAATTATGGATCTAAAAGATTCTAAATAGTACCAATATTTAATTAGTACCGTTTAGTACCGATATGTATTTAAATATCTATTATAAAGGTTATAATTATGGCTAGTCTATGGAATACTATAAAAGAAAACCTCCCGGAGGTTACATCACCTACACAAAAAAATCTTTCTTTTAAAGAGAAACTTAAATGGACAAGTTTAGTTTTATCATTTTATTTTGTATTAGGTATAATTCCATTATTCGGTTTAGGCCAAAACGCGCTTACACAATTTGAATATTTATCACTTATCCTGGGTGCAAAGTTTGGTACAATTATCTCTTTAGGTATTGGTCCAATTGTAACAGCTTCGATTATTTTACAATTATTAAATGGTTCAGGCTTAATTAAATTTGATTTATCAAGCAAAGCAGGCAAACAAAATTATGGGGCCATACAAAAACTTTCACAATATGGTTTTGTACTTTTTGAAGCAATTATTTATGTATTTATGGGGGGCTTTGCGCCTTCTCCGTTATATCAAGGAACTGCATTATATTTTCAATTAGAACTGTTATTAATTTTCCAATTATTATTGGGCGGATTAATGATAATCCTAATGGATGAGGTATGTCAAAAATGGGGATTTGGTTCAGGGGTAAGTTTGTTTATTGCAGCCGGCGTAAGCCAACAACTATTTCATAGAGCTTTTAGTTGGACTGCTTCACCTACAAACCCAAATATATCTGTCGGAGCATTACCTGCTTTATTTCAGAGTTTAGCTGCGGGCGATCCTACAACGGCTTTGCTAATGGGTGCAGGGATATTGTCTACAATTGCAATTTTTGCTATTGTTGTTTATGTTCAATCAATGAAAGTTGAAATTCCATTATCATTTGGCAGAATCAGGGGTCATGGAATAAGATGGCCATTAAGTTTTATTTATACTTCCAATATTCCCGTAATTTTGATTGCTGCGTTTATGTCAACAATGCAGTTATGGGGGAGATTATTAGAAAATTGGGGTTACCCAATTTTAGGCACATTTTCAGGTAATGTTCCTATTACAGGGATGGTTTCTTGGTTTAATTCACCCAACCTTGTACAAAAATTAATTACCCGCAGTTTAACCTTTTCAGATTTATCACATTCATTTGTTTATATATTGATAATGATGTTTGGTTCAGTTGTATTCTCTTATTTTTGGGTACAGACAGCGAACATGGACGCAGGAAGTCAAGCTGAAAATATAATGAAGTCCGGCCTGCAAGTGCCGGGATTTAGAAAAGATAAAAGAGTTTTAGAAAAATTACTCGACAGATACATTTCACCTTTGACAGTAATGGGCGCTATGATAGTCGGATTTTTAGCTGCAGCTGCAGACTTGTCAGGCGCCTTGGTTTCAGGCACAGGACTTTTATTAACGGTTATGATAATCTATAAACTTTACGAGAGCATTGCAAAAACCCATATGTACGACATGCACCCTGCATTAAGGAAATTTATGGAGTAAATATGACCTATAGAAAATCTATTTATGTCGATTCGTTAGAATACGTTAACTGAAGGAAATCCCCCTAAATGAGTTTATACAAAACCCCATAAATAGGCAACTTTTATAAACAATAATTCTTTTTGTTATTACAATGGTATTATTTCAATCATTTATCAAGATTCTTGATCCAGTATTCAATCCGTTGCTTGCATTACCAAGTCTATGGACTATTATTATTATTTCAGTTTTAGTGGCTTTACTTATGACGCTTATCTATAAGCTTGCAACTGACCAAAATTTGATGAAAGAAATTAAAACTGAAATGAAAGAACTGCAGGCTGAAGTAAAAAAGTTCTCTCACGATCCGGGGAAAGCCATGGAAATCCAAAAACGCATGATGGAAAAAAATATGGATTACATGATGCATTCCATGAAACCAACTTTATTTACTTTTATCCCGATAATCCTAATATTTGGTTGGCTTAGTATGCATCTTGCATATGAACCCATCATTCCAAACTCTGATTTTACAACGACTATTGAATTTAAAGAAGGAGTAACTGGTCAAATCGAATTACTTACACCCGACACATTAAAAGTTATCAGTGGAAGAATTGTTGACATTGAAAATGGTAAAGCTATATGGACAGTTAAAGGACCGGAAGGTGAATATGATCTTACCTATAAATATCAAGACCGGAATTATATAAAACCAGTTATAATTACTGCAAAACAACGTTATATCGAACCTGTAAAAGAAATTGGCGATGAATATATCTCCCGTATTTCCGTTAATAATCAACCATTACAGCCACTTAATTTATTTGGTTGGAAACTTGGCTGGTTAGGCACTTATATTATCGTTTCTATTATTGCCAGCATAATATTTAGAAAAGTTATGAAAATCCATTAAAAGATATAGAAACTTTTATAAACCGGTCACATATATCAAGTTTATTACAATTTCTGAGTCAAGAACTCAGAGAAACCTGGTGACGGGTTTAAATAGAAATTATAACCAACTTAAAAGTAACAAATAAAATGGTAAGCGGAAAATATAAAACAAAAAGGTTCAGAAAAGTCTTTATAAAGACACCTGGTGCCAGGACTATTGTGCATTACAGACAAAGAAAGGTAAATTTACCTAAATGCGCAGAATGTAAAACTCCATTAAAAGGCATGCCTAAATTACTTAGCTCTCAATTTAAAAATTTATCTAAAAGTAAAAAAACAACTAATAGGCCATACGGCGGAAATTTGTGTTCTGCTTGTATGAGATCTAAATTAAAACAAAAAGCAAGAGAAATGTAAAATGAAAAAAACCGTTTTTTCAATTGTCAAACGGAGGTTTTAACAAAATGATGCAAGTAGGCCGAGTATGTTTAAAAATAGCTGGAAGAGATGCAAATCTTCAATGTGTAGTAGTAGACACATTAAATGAAAATTATGTGTTAATTGATGGTCAAACCAGAAGAAAAAAGTGCAATATTAAACATTTAGAACCATTAAACAAAACTCTAAATATCAAGAAAAAAGCTTCTCACTCTGATGTTATAAAAGCTTTTAAAGATTTAAAAATTGAAATTCTTGAAAAGAAAACTAAATCTGAAAAAACAGTTAAACCTTCTAAAAAACGTAAATCTTTAATTAAAAATTCTAAAAAATAGATATAGCGGATTACAACTATTCTTATAAATCATTTATTCATCATTATTAATATGCAATGCGATATATGCGGTAAAGATGCCAAACTTGTAAAAATTTTGGTTGAAAATTCTAAAATGAATGTTTGTCTTAATTGTTCAGGTTATGGCGCAATAGTCCATATACCGAAAAAGATAATTTTTAAACCTAAACCTGTAATCTCTTCTTTAATTGAACCAGAATATACTTTGAAGATTGTTGACAACTATTCAGCTTTAATTAAAAATAAACGTGAATCACTTTGTTTAAAACAGGAAGACCTTGCAAAAAACTTAAACGAGAAATGGTCAATTATACAAAAAATTGAATCTAATAATTTTAAACCTTCTTTAGATTTAACAAGAAAATTAGAACGTTTTTTAAAAATTCGGTTAATTGAACAAGTTCAAGAAGAAAATATTGAAATTACCAAAGACAATTCTGTTTTAACAATTGGAGATATGCTTAAACAAAAATTATCACTGCAATGATTCAAACTCAGCTTTATCTTTAAATCCCGTATAAGCTTCACCATTAATAATTATTACTGGAAGTTCTTCAGCTTTAATCTTATATAATGCCTTTATTGTATTAATTGCCGGATTATCCAGACTATATTCTAATGAGTATATCTTAACATTAGAATTTGTTCTACGGATATAGTCTAAAACAAAGCCCTGTTTTTCACAATCATTACAATCAAGTTCATTAGAATAAAAATATAAAATAAGATCATAATCAATATTACATTTTTCTTTTACATTATTTAATAATATCCAATGCCTTAGTTCAAGTATGGAATAATAATTTTTTAATCTTTGTACAGATTCATCCCCGTGACCATACTGGGATTCAATATAGGCTAATTTAGAACCTATCTCATATAATTCTTCATCCATAATACCTAACTTTAATATCTCACAGGGATTTTTACTTACTATTAATAATTGTGTCTCTAATCCTAATGTATCTACTTTAATATTATTTTGTAAATCTTCAATTCTTGTAATCTTGATACTGCTAAGATAATTTCCTAACTGTATACCTATCATAAAAATTAATGTTGTAGCAGCCAAAACTCCAACAAACTTAAACATTGAAAATTTTCTTCTATGCATTTTAATTTTCTCCCAAAACTTATTTTTTCCAAAACAGTGTCCAAAATCATTAAATTATCCTTCTCTTGGGCCCCACTTTATTTTTTTACCGGTTAAATAATAGAAGGTTGCAACCCCCCACCACATAACAAATAAAAACCAATAAAATAAGAAGTGGAATAAGAACGACAATTTAATAGTTTCCTTTTCCTGTGCCATATCTTTGGATATATGCAATATAATAAGCCCCAATATTAATGAAATCAAAGTAAATATTATCAGACTATTGGTTGAGATAAAAAACAGATCAAATTTTAACTCGAATAGTTTCCAAATACTGAAATTAACTGCTTTCCAATTCAAAAAAAATTTAATCCCATTATCCATTGCATTAATTAATGATAATATAATTAATAGGCTCGTTAGACCAATTGAGAAAAATGATGCGGGTAATATAAACAATCCAAGATTACCGGTTTTTGCGCCAAATAGAACTTTATACTTCACTACATTATCAATAAATCCCCTATACCACCTAATCCGCTGATTGAACAATGGCCAAAATTCTTTAACACCTGAAGTATAAACTAAAGAATCAGTAGCATTTTCAATCACATAATTTTTCTGTTGTATCCTTAAGGCTATTTCTATATCTTCTGTTATAGTTGATTCATCATACGCCCCATATTTGTCAAAAAAAGCTTTTCTATAAATCGTAAATGGGCCCGGAGTAATGTGTATACTTCCCAAGAAACCAAATACCCTTCTTAAAAATACTCCCACCATAAACTCAATTTTTTGTAATCTCTGTAAAAATGATTTCGCATTACTTATCTGTATTGAAGGAGTAACTGCCATAACATTCGGATTTTCAAAATATGCAACCATTCGCCTTAAAGCATTTTTATCACAGTAACAATCGGCGTCTAAAGCACCTACAAACTCGGTAGTTGTTTGTTTAATTCCCCGATTTATTGCTCCGCCTTTCCCAACGTTTCCCGCATAAAATGTTTCTATGCCCTTATCTTCATAACTCTTCGCCAGTTTAAATGCCTGCATTTTTGCAAAACTATCTATACCATTAATTACAACAAATATTTTTAATTTTCCTTTGGGATAATTCAATCCTAACAATGATTCAATAGTGACTTTTAATGATTCAGGATGCCCATAGTCCGGAACGATTATAGTTACACCCGGAAATCTTGTTGCTTTTGGACTTAAAATTTTATCATGGTTTTCATATAATGTTATAAAAAAATATATAGAGGTGAATAAACCAAAAAATGTTGTAATATAAATAAGTAAATAATTTAATTCTATCATTCAGAATCACCGCTAAATTCCCAAAGTTCAGCATATTCATTTTGAAAGATATTATAAAAATTATCACTATTCTTCATAAAATAAATTAACCCTTGTTCTTCATTATCAAAATATCTTTCTCTAATATCATCATCTATCCATATATAGGTAATTTTATTTTCTTTCAGTAAATTAAGTAAATTGTTCAAATTCCGGGGAAGCAATATTTGTTTAGTTAGTTCATAATTAGGTTCATTAAAATCATTAACCACTTCTGCGCCGCCTATGCTCCTAATCCATTCACTTTTATCATATGTTGAAAAAACTTTTTCATTTTTATTAGCATAATCTTTTAGAACAGTTAATGATTCATATACCTCATTATTCGGGCCAGTATTTGCAACTTCTTTAATAGAGGATATCGTAGATATCGTAAAACCAACAAGTAAGATTAACATTGTTAAGTCTTTAATGAGCAACATGTTCCATTCACGGTTTTTAAAGTGTATAAGTCCTTTAGCCGCAAAAAATGAAAATGGAAGTAATAGGAATATATTTATCCTCTTATCAAAGAAAACTGAAATTATGAATAATATTAAAGTTATGCCATATGCCTGAAAATGCATTCTTTTGTGTTTCCAAAGGCCCAATAAACCAAATATTGAAAGTATTAATGCATATATATTAAATCCTAAAACCGCGCCCAAATCTCCGATAAAGCTTGAAATCAGATTATTTCCAGCGTCGGTATAAGGCACTATCTGAAATGAAGCAATAGAAAAAATTAAAACAAATAAAAAATAGAAAAATTGAGACTTATTTTTATCCCTCAAATATTCAAATAAACAAATGATTGAAATTAATAAACCCAAATAAAAAGAAGATAATAAAATTATTAGATAACATATATTTTTGAATATGGTGCGGTCTTCTAAATAAAATAATGCCCCTGCCAGAACCATCATTAACCCAAATAAATATACATTTAATGTTGAACTTAAATAAATAAAGACAGGGCTAGTAGTTAAAATTAATAAAACAATAAATCTCTCAATTAAATCCATGCCTGTTTTTTCAAAAAATTTGATTAATAACCAGAGGGTTATGTATCCCATAATTAGGGGTAAAATTTTCGCTACATTCAATGTTCCGAATATTAAACTGAACCCTGAAATAAGCAGATGAAATGGATTATATGACCTGTTTCCGGTTAAAATTGATGCAGCCATTCTTTGATGAAAATAACTTTCATATCCGATTGGCACTGAATCATAATGCACAAATCTGATGATTTGTATGACTAAAGATATAAATGTAAATAAGGAAAATAAAAAATACTTATAATTATGTTTTTCTAGTTTTAGGAACTTATGCAACTTTTTCCACCTTACAAATTAATTCAAAAGTTAAATAATCTTCTTCACTATTAACAAGCTTAAAACATTGGTCCTCGGTATATTTAGGCATGGTCTCTTTATTCAATAATATATAATTAATTTTATATTTATTTAAAATCTTTACTGCCTGTACTGTTGAAGGGGTATACAATATTTGGCTGTAATCCCCATACCTTATGGAACCATCCGTTATTAAAATAAAATTATTATCAATCATGTTTTTCCGTTCTGCAAGTTCTGTAATTAAATATCCATTTTGGATATCGGTAAAAATTACGCTGTCTACGGGAGTATTGCCTTTTATCCAATTTAGCGAATAAATTAAATCAGGGTTAACTGACTGGTCTATAATTTTGTTTTGGGCTTCGATAGTATCATTGACAGATGTAAATATAAATATTACGCAGAGGATAATTATAATTAAAAATTCTAATGAGTCAAACTTGGTTTCTCGGATTTTGGAAATGAATCTATTCAAACTTTCACCCATCAAGATTATTAATGAAAGCGCAATTAATGATAACCCGGCGTTAGGGTTTACCAATTTTAACCATGTCGTTAAAAACACCGCAATCGTGAAACCAATTATTATATTTATGCTTGATTTGTTTACTTTAAAAGTAAATTTATATATAGTATAAATGCCAAATATTAACGGCAATAATCCAATCGCCCCGATATAAGACATAATATCGATATTTGAAAAATATTGGTTAAGCAGCGCCAATGGAATATTTTGCCATACTATGGTAGCGCCGTTCATTATCAATGCAGGTTTATACTGGACAAATAACGCTAACAACATAAAAAAACTTGCAAAAGTTACAGTCTCAAGTTCACTTTTATTAATTATAAAACCATCAAGTTTCATTAACATAAAATAAAAAATCAAGCCAATTAAACATAATAACGTAATTGGACTAATAAAAGGAATCATGATAGATAATATTATAAAATAGTTAAATCTTTTTTTATCTTTGATATCGATGAAAATGTAAATATAGATAAACATTACTAAAAAAGCAAGCGAATTAATAGACCCTGTAATTAAAGTTGTATAAGTCAAAACAGGGACAAAACCTGAAACGATTGCGCAAATAAAACTTGAGACCTCGTTTTGAGTTATCTTTTTAACAATTAAATAAATTATTATTGAAATTAACGATACAAATAGATTCGGCAATAATATTAATGCAGGTGAGAGCCCTAAAAAGTAGCTAAATAAAGCCAGTATATAATAATAAATTGGGCTTACAATATCCGCCCTGCCTGAAAAGCTTAATTCATCCCATAACAGGGGGAAACCTGTTTTGAGTATATTATTTACTTGTTTCGTTTCATAATAAGCCCCATAACTCAAATTATCTGCATTAAATGCAAAATATAATTTAACTCCTAATATGAATAGGAATAAAGTTAATAATAAGATTTTTTCATATTTTTGGATTATAATCATAAAATATTATCCTTTAATTAAGAAGTATATTTATAGATTACGAAATAATTATATAAAGAGTGTGGATCTGAAATCAGATGGAAAAATTAACATCTGGCTCTGAGGCTATTGACAACCTGTTAAATGGAGGCTATGACAAAACAATTATAACTGTAATTTATGGTCCATCTAGTTCAGGTAAAACATGTTTATGCTTGTTAGCTGCTATTGAGACAGTAAAAAATAATAAAAAAGTAATATTTGTTGACACAGAAGGCGGTTTTTCCGTAGAAAGGGCGCAACAGCTTTATTCTGATTTTCCTTATAAACTTGACAATTTTATATTTTTCAAGCCAACCTCATTCCAGCAACAAAAAATTGCTCTTCAAAGTATTTCATTATTGCTTTCTCAAAACATAGGATTAATAATAATAGATTCAATTGCGATGTTTTATAGGCTAGAGATAGGCTTAGCACAAGATTATTCTGAAATTAATCGTGAACTAACACAACAACTTATAAGCTTATTAAAAATTGCAAGAGAAAAAGAAATACCTATTTTAATTACTAATCAAGTATATGCTGATTTTGAGAATAGGAATGAGGTAAAAATGGTTGGCGGGGATTTAATTAAGTATACCAGTAAATGCATTATTGAACTAAAAAAATTTAGTCATTTTCGTAAGGCGATTATTAAAAAACACCTGGCAATTGAAGAAGGTAAGAATATTGATTTTATTATTAAATCAGATAAAATCGATTTCAAAGATTATAGTGTTTTATCAGAAAATGATGACCTAAAACCGAAGATTTTATAAAGGGCCTATTTATTCTTTGTATAAAGCCCGAGTTAACGCGCATAGGGTCTACGGAAAACTATACTTAACCGTATTCGCGTCTTCTTGGTGTTTTATAGATGATAAAAATGGCAGAATCAACAAATTTCAAATATATTATACGTATAGTAAATACGGATCTCGAGGGCAGTAAAGATATAGCTACATCATTAAGGAAAATTAAGGGGGTTAGTTTTATGTTTGCTAATTTAATCTGTAACTTAACTTCAATTGATAAATCTAAAAAAACTGGAGAATTAACTGATAAAGAAATTGAACAATTAAATTCAGTGTTAAAAGAACCTTTAAAGTATAAAGTTCCAAGATGGATGTTAAATCGTAGAAAAGATCCTGAAGAAGCTCAAGATATCCACTTAATTTCTACAGATGTAAAATTTGTTCAAGAAAATGATATTAAACAACTTAAAAAAATTAAATGTTATAAAGGCATCAGACATATACAAAATTTGCCTGTAAGAGGTCAAAGCACTAAAGCCCATTTTAGAAAAAGGGGAAATAGAGCATTAGGTGTTAAAAAGGCTAAAGGAAGTAAAAAATCAAGTAAATAAATTATAATGAAATATGGGACAATGAAAATTAAAAATTTTTCAGGTCCTAATTTATGAGGAATCAACATGGGAGATCCAAAAAAAAATAGAAAAAAATACCAAACTCCGACTACCGCATGGAGTAAAAGCAGGATTGAAGAGGAAGCTGTATTAGTTAAAGAGTTTGGATTTAAAAATAAAAAAGAAATTTGGAAAGTTGAATCCCTTTTAAGAAAGTTTACCAGAACGGCAAGACATTTAATTTCTGCGGAAGGTAAACAAGCAGAGATTGAAACAGGGCATTTGTTAAATAAATTAGTTATTTTAGGCTTAATTGAACCAAATTCACAACTGGATAAAGTGCTTGATATTAACCTGAACAGTTTAGCTTCAAGAAGATTACAGTCAATTTTATGTAAAAGGAATCTTGCCAGAACAGTTAAACAAGCAAGACAATTTGTAACTCACCGCCATGTAATGGTCGGTAACAAAGTAATTACATCTCCTTCATATCTTGTTTCAAAACAAGAAGAAGAATTAATTAAATTTGTAGATAATTCAACTTTAGCAAAACCGGATCATCCGGAAAGAGTGGATAAATCTATTAAAGCTGAACTTCAAAAAATTGTCAAAACTGGAGTTAAGTCTGAAAAATCATTTACAAAAGAAATTGACAAAACAACTGAAAAAGTCGAGGTTTCAGAATAATGGATGAAGATTCAAGAAAACCAAGGACGGAAAAAATGAACAGAGGCAATGTGGGTCAAAGACCAATATCAAAAAGAACAGAAGATAATTGGGGTATTGCGCATATTTATTCATCATATAATGATACAATTATCCATATAACAGATATAACTGGATCAGAGAGTATCGCTAGATCGTCTGGCGGCCAAGTTGTAAAAGCCCACCGTATGGAATCTTCACCAACTGCAGCAATGATGGCTGCTAAAAAAGCCGCAGAAATCGCTAAAGAAAAAGGTGTAAATGCATTACATGTAAAAATTAAAGCTCCAGGAGGACATAATGGCCCAAATAATCCTGGTCCTGGCGCACAGGCAGCTGTCCGGGCATTGTCAAGAATGGGACTAAAAATAGGCATTATTGAAGATGTTACTCCCTTACCCCATGATGGATGCAGAAAAAAAGGAGGAAGGAGGGGCAGGAGAGTATGAATATTAAAATTATTTCAAAGGATAAAGAAAAATTTTCATTTATCTTGTCAGGGGTTAAACCTAGTTTTGCAAATGCAATTAGGAGATCGATGATTGACGAAGTGCCAACAATGGCAATTGAAAATATTGAAATTAGAAAAAACAATTCAGCATTATATGATGAAGTTTTGGCGCATAGGCTTGGCTTAGTTGTATTAAATACAGACTTAAAATCCTACAATCTTCCGGAAAAATGCAAATGCAATGGTGAAGGATGCGCAAGATGTCAGGTGGAAATAGTATTGAAAGTTAAAGGTCCAAGAATTGTTTATGCTTCGGATCTTAAACCAAAAGACCCAAAAATAACGCCTGCTCAACCTGAATCAGTAATTGCTAAAATTTTGAAAGGTCAAGACATTGAACTTATTGCAACCGCAGTATTAGGAAAAGGAAGAGACCACGCCAAATGGGCCCCATGTTTGGCAATTTATAAAAACGAACCAGTAATTAACATAGGAAACGTTAGTAATGTTGAGGAAGTTGCAGCAAAGTGCCCTCTTAATTTATTTGAAATAAAATCAGGAAAATTAAAACTCATTAAAGATTATGAACTAGCATGCCATTTATGTGAAGCCTGTCAAGATGAAAGCAACGGAAAAATAAAAGTTTCATATAAAGAAGACACATTTATATTTACAGTTGAACCTTGGGGTCAGCTTGATGTTAAGGATATATTAAAAAGAGCAGTAGATGAGCTTGACGAAAAATCCGAAGAATTCGTTAAGTTGGTAAAAGCGCTAAAGTAGGCATAATCACAATTAAATTTGTAGAGGGCTGTGTTCCGTATCCCTTAACAGTGTTTGCGGGGGTGCCGGAGTGGTCAAACGGACTAGGTTGAGGCAGTGAAAATTAAATGTTTTCAGGGTTTAAATCCCAAACTTCAAATGCCTAGTAGCTTAGTGCTTGCGCGAGTTCGAACCTCGTCTCCCGCATATTAAAATAAAAAATAATTAAAATAAAAAAATGACATCAACAAATGAACACCTTATCTCCTTAATTAAGGAGTTAAAAACAAAATCATTAACTGAAAAAGTCAAGCTTTGGAAAAGGCTTGCAGAGGATTTAAGTAGAAGCACTAGAAGCAGAAGAATAGTTAATTTGATTAAAATTGTAGAATACGCTAAACCGGGTGAAACTGTTGTTGTTCCTGGAAAGGTATTAGGTTTAGGTGAAGTTACACAAAAAGTTGATGTGGCCGCTTATCAATTTTCAATATCAGCTGTTGAAAAGATTAAACTGGCTGGGGGCAATACCCTCTCTTTATGGGAACTTATGGAAAAAAACCCAAAGGCAAATAAAGTGAGGATTATTGGTTAAGGGATAAAAATTAAAAATAACTTTAAAAATTCAGAGACATTTAAAATGATTATCGACGGAAAAAATCAAATACTTGGAAGATTAGCATCTTTTGCAGCAAAGCAAGCATTATTAGGCAAAAAAGTTAATGTAATTAATTGTGAAGATGTTATAATCTCCGGCAGAAAAAACATAGTATTTGAAAAATATAAGAAAATTGACGATATGGGTATTCAACCGCGTAAAGGTCCATTTCAACCTAAAATGCCGGATAGATTCGTAAGAAAGGTTATTAAAAGAATGCTGCCTATTGATAGGACAAGGGGACTGGATGCATTCCACAATGTCATGTGTTATATTGGTACGCCTGACGAATTTAAAAATATGGAAATTACAAATGTTAATGCTAATGCATCAAAATTATCAACTTTAAACATGGTGAGAGTTGGAGAAATTTGCAAAGAATTAGGCGGGAAAAAATGGTAAAAATAATTCAAACATCCGGAAGAAGAAAAACTGCAATTGCAAGAGCAACATTACAAGCAGGAACAGGAGTTGTAAGATTTAATAATCAAGTTATTGATTTCATAGAACCTAAATTATTAAGATTAAAGCTTCAGGAACCATTATTTTTTGCAAAAAAAGTGGCCGACAAATTAAATATATCAATAAAAACCCATGGTGGGGGATATTTAGGTCAGATTGAAGCTGCCCGTCTTGCAATGGCAAGAGGTCTTGTTGTATATGACAAAAAATTAGAAAAAACTTTTTTAGATTATGATAGGCATTTATTAGTTGCTGATATAAGAAGAAAAGAACAGCGTAAACCTAACGATTCAAAAGCAAGAGCAAAAAGACAAAAATCGTACAGGTAGATTTATAATTCAAAGAGGATTCACAATACAAAATGGCAAAAAAATCTCGTGGATTAAACGCAGGAATCAAGCTTAAAGAGAGAAGAAAAGTTTCAAAAAAACCTAGAAGGTCAGCATTAAAGAAAAAGACCGATCCATTACAAGGAGCTTCCCAGGCAAAAGGCATTGTGCTTGAAAAGGTACAAAGAGAAGCTAAACAACCAAACTCTGCAATGAGGCGTTGCGCAAGAGTCCAGCTTGTCAAGAATGGCATACAGATTACTGCATTTATTCCGGGCATGGGCGCATCTAAACTTGTAGATGAACACGATGAAGTTATCGTTGAATGCATTGGCGGAAAAATGGGTCGTTCAAAAGGAGATATCCCTGGTGTCAGGTGGCAAGTTATTAAAGTAAACGACCAATCACTTAGAGGATTATTAAGCGGCAAGTTAGAAAAAGCGAGGAAATAAAAATAATTATCGGTTTTTAATATTCAAGATTTTAAACAAATAAGGTTGAAAAATGACAGAAATATTAGCATTTAACAGATGGTCAACAAATGGAATTATAGTAAAAGATCCAGGATTAGCCAGATATATTAATTTAGATCCAAAGATTGTGCCAAAAACAAATGCTAGATGGATTGGTAGACAATTCCATAAATCTAAAACATTTATTGTTGAAAGATTAATCAATAGAATTAGAGTAACCGGACATAAGTCTAAGCAGCATCATTTTAAAACTTCGGGACATATGGCTACGCAGGGCATCAATGCATATAACATTATTGAAAAAGTATTTTTAAGAATAGAAAAACAAACTAAAGAAAATCCAATAAAAGTTTTCGTTAAAGCTATTGAAAATGCAGCCCCAAGAGAGGAAATTGTTACAATTGAATATGGGGGAGCGCGTTACCCTAAAGCCGTTGATTCTTCACCTCAGAGAAGAATTGACTTAGTATTAAAATTAATCTCACAAGGTTCATATCATAAATCTTTTAATTCTAAAAAGTCAATTGTTGATACTTTATCAGAAGAAATTGTGAACGCTTATAATTCAAGCCCTAATTCCGCAGTCATTGCTAAGAAAAACGAACTTGAAAGACAAGCAGACAGTTCAAGGTAAACAAATCTTTTTGTATTGAATTGTCATTTGTTTTTATAAAATCGTAGGCAGAATATCTCCCCCTATTTGTGAAATGAATGCCGTGCCTCTATTAAATGTACTTTAATAGACAACTTCAAACTTATCTTTGGTTTATGAAACTATAGCATATTAGCCAAAAAATTGATTAATCATCCATCGGACATATACACTCCCTACGGTCGAATTTATCAGTAATCCAAAAATTCTAAAATTTTCCTTCGGAACGTTGCACTAAATTTTAGGTCTTCCTTTTGATCAGACGAATATAACGGGGCCGATGTTATATTCCATTTTTTCCTCGCTAAATTTTAGTTAAAATATTGTCTCGGCTTCGCCTCGTGATTGATTGGAACTTAACAAAAGTTTAACAGTTTCATTTCATTACATCAAAATTTTTTATTATAACAGAAACGAGTCTGGGATGAATGATTCGCACATATTGTTTCTACTCTGTAAAGAAGTTTCATTAGTGAGGATTAGCCAAACTCTCCATTTATATAATCTTTAGTCAGTTTATTTTTTGGACTATCAAACATTTCTGCTGTTCCTGAATATTCAATTACTTTTCCATTT
>JAGVYF010000005.1 GCA_018303425.1 Candidatus Woesearchaeota archaeon
TTTTCTCAAGTTTTTCCTTAACTTCCGGCGGAATTTCATTTTTAACCATTGAGGTATCTTCAGAATTATGAGTTTTTTTTTTGGCCATTGATTTCACCATATAGTTCTAATTCAGAATATAACGGATATTTAAAAAGGTTGCTAATAATTACACCGCAACTTTTATAAATAAACTATTTACCCTATTTTTATAGATTTTTATAGATTTTTATAGATTTATAACTAAATATTACAAAATGGCGCTTTTAAAGAAAATTTATGGGCAAAGTATCAATGATTTGGATAGAATAGTTAGATTGGGCTATGAACAAGCTAAGCAAGTATCAGGTTCAGACCTTGAAATTGGCGCTGCAATGAGCGCAAGTCCGGGAGATTTAGTCTTATCATACGCAGCACTTAGCCACGCAGGCGTGCAAAAGGATGAAAATCGAGAAGTCAGAGAAAAAGCTGATTTGATTTTTGATATTGTTGATGAATTTTTGGCAAATAACGGATTAAGTATTTCACTATACAAAGCAACTGGTTATACTGAAGTTGAACAAAGAGCAGCTAAAGACAAAGCTAAAGATAGGGCGAATGAATTATTAAAAAAAATAATAGAAAGGGTTGTTAAATTTTATCCAGACCAAAATCTTGCTGCAGCTGCACAGACTACTTTTGATTTTAGAAGCCAAGACCATGAAGGGATGCTGTATGAAAAAACCGGGTTAGATTGGAGACAATTAGTTGAACAATTAAGCCATTTAAGTAACTTATCTAGAGATAATCGAGACTTTCAAAGATTTGTCAGGTATATTGCGCAAAACTCGCCCGATTCTAAAATACAAAAAAGAGCTTTAACTTCAGAGTTTGGTGAAAGCTATGAATGGAATCCGTTACTTGAAAAAGAAGTCAAAGGTTTTGTGAATGCGTTAGGCTATAATTTGTCAAGTCAAATATATAATAATGGTGAATTATGGTCATTATTAGATACGATTGTCGGGCATAGTACATATGATCTAGCATTCGATTTTGAGAGAAGTATTCAAAAAATTGGAAACAAATCTTGTTTAGATTCATTTGTTGGCAGTATATCTGCTAATGATGCAAACATTTTTTTATCAAAAGAGGATGTAAGAAAAATGTCTAAAGAGGATATCGTTAATTTTTATGCAAAATTAAATCATAACGAAGTAAATAAAGAGGCAGGTAAGGAATCAAATGAAATAAGAAAAACTTATCATGCATTGATTAAAGAGGCTTTAAATGGCAGAGAAAAACTTGCAAATAAAGAAGAAGCTGAAGCATTAGCTGATAAGTTATTACAAACATATATTAAAAAAAGGTGGGAAGTTGCAGGAGGCAGTGATAAAGTTGATGCTGCAATGAAAATGTATAAAGAAGACAGGAGTTATGCAACTGTTATATTAACCAGAGATGTAACAGGAAGGGGGCATGGCAAAAGAGAATTTATTAAACAGTTAGCTGAATCAAATGATTTGCCTGAAGATCAATCTGTTAATCGTATTATTGAAAGTCTTGTAAGGGCTTCTGTCAAAGCACAAATTTCTAAAAGAAACCTTGAAGAAGAAGTGCAAGAACGCGCAATGGGTGATAAAGATAAAGATACTGTTAATATAGCGCAAAAATTTGCAAATGCAATGGGTTACAAGATAAATGAAGACGCCGAAGTGGGCGCTGTATTCGGAATAGTGGGCAGAACTATGTACCAAATGAGTTACAATATAGGGGATGATTTTAATAAACTTTATAAAAAATCATCAATTATTAATCCTTAAAAATGGCGGGTTCATCTTTACAAATGGAAAAAATTTCTCAGGGTGCGGAAGCAGTAATTTACAAGGAAGGCAATTTTATAATTAAAGAGCGTATTGTTAAATGTTATAGATTGCTTGAAATTGATGACTCTTTAAGGAAGTTCAGAACAAGAAGAGAAGCCAAGATTATTGATAAATTAAATGAAATAGGTATTTGCGCGCCTAAGCTTATTTCAATGTGCGACAAAGATATGAAAATTAAAATGGAATTTATTGAAGGAATAAAATTGCGTGATTGTTTAACTGTTAAAAGCGCTTATATGATTGGAAAAACTTTGGCTCAAATGCATATTAATGATATTATTCATGGCGATTTAACAACTTCTAATATGATATTAAATAAAGACAAACTTGTCTTTATAGATTTTGGGTTATCTTTTTTTTCTAGCAAAGACGAAGATAAAGCTGTAGATTTGCATTTACTTGATAGGGCGCTTGCTTCTAAACATAATGATATTTATGAAAAATCTTTCGCTGAAGCAGTGCGGGGTTATTCTGAAAATTATCCCGGTTCAAAAACTGTACTTAAAAGACTTGAACAAGTTGAACAGCGCGGTAGGAATAAAGGAAAGTTTTAAATAATCTTATACCTATTATTTCCTTATGAGTATATTTAGCCAATTCAAAAATCTTTTGGGTGTTTCTGGCAATAAAGATAAAATTGATAATCTTAAATCAAATTTTCTTGACTTGTTATTACAAGTAAATAAGTTATTGGAAGGATTAAATAAATTAATTCTTTCAAAAAAGAGCCCACATTTTATTGAAGTAGATAAAATTGTTAAAAATATTAAAACGTTAATTGAACCACTTAGGGACGTATTGGTTAAGCTTGTCGGGAAGAGAAATTCGATTTTAGCGGATATTGAAAAAGAATATGATCAATATCAACAAGATAATGATTTGGAAAGATTAAAACGCATTGATTCACTAGTTTATCTTTATATTTCCGATTTACAGAATTTTTTAGGAAGTTTTATGGAGATTGAAAATACTCATTATGTCAGTCTTAATGCTAAAACATTAAAAAAGGATATTTTAGAGATAGAAATTTTATTAAATTCTTTAATCAGGGAATCTAATAAATTTAGGATATCCTTGGAACAAGAAATCAAAAATAAATAAAAACAAAATTAGGATTTTGCTCCTAATTTATATCTTAATCTTGTCCTTGTTTCTCTTCTTAGGTTTTTACGTTTAGCTACTGCACGCATACTTGGTCTCATTTTTTCGGTTCCTTTGCCCGTATGTCTTAAACCGCGACTTTTTCTTGCTGCGCTTGTAAGACCTCTAAACGCTCTGCCTTTTTGAGCAACTATTTGGCTATAGTAAGCATCATTTTTAATTACAGGGTGTGATTTATCCAATAAAATAACTTCAAACCAATAATTTTTACCATCTTTTCCTACCCAATATGAATTAAGAACTTCGCAGTTTGCCTTATATTTTCTTGCTACCCTTTGCTCAGCAACTACTTGGTAACTTTTTTCAAGGTCAACTCTTGATTTATAGTGTTTAGACTTTCTGCCCTTGCCAACTCTTGAGAGCGAATGTCCTCCGCGTAAAACTCTTTGTCTGATAATTAAAATTCCCGGTTTTGCCTTATAACCCAAAGAACGCGCCCGGTCTAATCTTGTAGGTCTTTCAATTCTAACAGTAGAGGGTTGTCTACGCCATTTGATTAGCCTTTGTTTATTTATTTCGCCTAAATTTTCTTTAGGCTGTTTCCAGAGTTCCCTTATGTATTTGTATAAACTCATTTTTATTTGCCTCCGTTGTTTTGCTATTCTTGGATAATCTCAAGACTGGAATTCAGGCGAGCAAGCCCACATCTTCTTTTATATCGTGTTGACCGCACCAGTTTATAAAGGTTACGGTTATTGATTTTGTTCATTTAAGGCACTTTGTCCTAATTATCAATTATAATTATAATTCATTGAGATTGTAGTTAACAATTTTCTATTATTCATATCTGAATTTTAATTATTTTTAATGATTGCGTGTATTTAGATTTGCCAACAAATTAAATATTTTTTATGTAAATACAATAAAATTTCGATAGGGGTAACTGAATGTATGAAAATTGAAGCAACGCTTAAATAATGGCGCTTTTTGTCCATATTTTATGAGAAATTATATTATTTTGGCCGGAATACTTATATTATTATTTTTATCAAGCGCAGTTTATAGTTTGAATAATGAAAAGGATTCGCCATTTAATCACATACCTGAAAATCAAATAAAGGTATATAATGACAAGATTGTATTAACTATTGAAAATGCGCACTGGGCAAAGTTTGCAGATACTAATTCTATGGACCCTGTTTTTGATATTGAAGCAAATACCATTGAGATTAAACCTTCTCTCCCAGAACAGGTCCATATTGGTGATATTGTATCATATAACTCGGAATTATTGGACAATATAATTATTCATAGAGTTGTAAATATCAGTTCAGATGAAATTGGCTGGTATGCAACGTTTAAAGGCGATAATAATTTGTTTAATGATCCTGAGAAAGTCCGATTTGGACAGATTAATGGTCTTATAGTGGCTATTATTTATTAGAGCTTGAAAATATTCTTATTAATTTTTTTAATAAAAACATAATTGTTTCTGTCCGTATATAGATTACTTTCCGGACGGTGTCTAAAATATAAACATTTATAAAGTAAAATTCCCATAATTAAATAAAAAAGGCAGGTAAAAGGTAGATTTATGTCAAAATCTTCAAATCGTAAATTTTTGTATTTTGGTAGTTTAGGAATATTTTTGTATGTGGCTTATTTATTACTTAAACCATTTATGGTTGCTATACTTAGCAGCGGAATTATAGCATATATTTTTTATCCATTATATCAAAAATTATTTAAAGTTTTAAATAATCAGAAAGTAGCAGCATTTTTAGTTTCAACAATTATTATTTTATTGGTGACAATACCTTCGATATTTTTATTAAACAGTTTAACCAAAGAAGCATATATAATTTATACTTTCGGGATTCAAAATTTGAATGTGGCGGAATTAACGACTTGTGATAGTCCCAGTTTATTATGTGATGTTAAGAATTTGTTTGGAGATCTTGAAACCAGATATTATCTTGAACAGGCATTAGATAAGGGTACAAGTTATATTTTAGAATTCTTTTCAAGATTAGCGCTTTCTTTACCCGCAATTTTATTAGATCTATTTATTATACTTTTTATAACATATTATTTGTTTATTTCTTCAGCGACATTAACTGAAAAAATTTATGAATTTCTTCCATTCAATCGGAATCACTTAAAATTAATTTCAAAAAATTTAAATGACGTAACTTATTCGATTATTTATGGTGTATTTATTGTGGGCATACTTGAAGCATTGTTAGCTATACTAGCTTTTGCTTTAATCGGAATGCCGTCACCAATTTTTTGGGGACTTTTAATCGGTTTTTTAGCATTTATACCTTTGATTGGTCCGGCCGCGATATGGGTGCCGATTTTACTTTATCAGCTATATTTTGGAGTTTATTGGAAAGTATGGGTAATTTTAATTATTGGGGTCTTTCTTTCATTGATGGATACATTCCTTAAACCTATTTTTATCTCTGGCAGGACAGATATTAATCCTGCTTTGATGTTGTTAGGGGTTTTGGGAGGCATAAATTTATTTGGGATAATAGGAGTAATACTGGGCCCATTAATACTTTCATTTTTCTCTGTATTGTTTAAAATATATATGCAAGAAAAAATAATTATATGAAACTAATTGTAAAAGATATGGATATTGCAACAGGGGGCATTCAAGTAATTTTAATCAATCAAAAAGATGCTGTTAAACTTGACCTTCATCATGGAGACAGGGTTATAGTAAAAAAAGGCAATAAGAAAACTGTTGCAATAACCGACATAGCCGAAAGTAAAAAAGCCGTATCCCCAGGGCATATAGGATTATTTGAAGAAGTTTTAGATACTTTAAATGTTAAACAAGACGCAATCGTAACCATTGATTTAATTGATAAACCGGCCAGTTTAGTTTCTATCCGGAAAAAATTAGATAAAAAAGAATTAACTAAAGAAGAGATAAATGGCATAGTAAAAGATATCATTTCAAATAATTTAACCGAGATAGAATTATGTTATTTTATCTCTGGATGCTATACTAATGGGTTATCATTGGAAGAGACGGGGGCGCTTGCAAAAGCAATTGTTGATTCAGGGGAAATTTTAAATTTTTCTAATGGTTTAATATTTGATAAACATTGTATAGGGGGGGTGCCGGGAAATAGGACTACAATGGTGGTAGTTCCCATATGCGTTGCTGCAGGTTTAAAGTTTCCAAAAACTTCTTCGCGTTCTATCACTTCTCCTTCAGGGACTGCAGATACAATGGAAGTATTGGCACCGGTATCAGTTAAATTAACTAAACTTAAAATAATTATGAAAAAAGTAGGGGGATTTATTGCATGGGGCGGGGGCATGGGTCTTGCGACTGCAGATGATAAATTAATTAGACTGAGACATCCGTTAAGTCTGGATCCGCAAGGCATGCTTTTGGCAAGTATCTTGGCGAAAAAAGCGGCAGTCAAGGCGACTCACGTGTTAATTGACATCCCTGTAGGTCTTGAAGCAAAAGTAGTTTCTGAAAAAAAAGCAAAAATACTTAAGAAAGATTTTACAATGCTTGGAAAACATTTAGGCATGAAAATTAAAGTAATTTTAAGTGATGGGAAAGAACCAATTGGTCACGGGATTGGCCCTAATCTTGAAGCAAGAGATGTTTTATGGGTTTTACAAAACGATATCAAAGCTCCTTCGGATTTAAAACGTAAATCTTTATATGTTACAACTTTAATTTTGAAAATGGCCGGTGTTAAACGGCCTAAAGAGACAGCTCGTGTTATGTTAGAATCAGGTTTAGCGTATAAAAAAATGCAGGATATGATCCGGGCTCAGGGAGGTAATCCGTATATTGATCCCAATAAGATTAAAGTTGGAGAATTCAGTTACAAAGTGTTGGCCCAAAAATCAGGTAAGATTAAATATTTGCATAATAAAAGGATTGCGAGGATTGCAAGAATTGCCGGCGCTCCATTGGATAAAGCAGCGGGCATTTATTTAAATTACCATGTAGGTTATAATATTAAAAAAGGCGAAACTGTTTTTATAATCTATTCTGACTCAAAAGAAAAATTAAAATACGCGATAACTGAATTAAATAAAAAGCCAGTTTTTGAAATTAATTAATCTTTTCAAGTGAATGGGCTATATTATTATAAAATACACTCATTTTTCACCAGTCTTTGATTGGCGGTTATTCGGTAGTCAAAAGCTCGTATTTATAGCGGGTTGACCGAACCGAACATGACATTGGTCTGTGACGGGGGTCTAAGAAATCAGATTGGGCGAAGCAAGCTTTTGACTTTTTAATTGCAATTCTATTATTTGGATATTTATGTAGTTTAATTTAATGTGTATTGTTTAGAAGTTTCAGGCGGTTTTATTAGTTAATAAGTTCATGTAGGGTAACAAATAAGTTAACTTTATAAATCTCTAATTCTATAATATCATATTATGCTAGTTTTAAAATCAAAAAAAGGAGTATCGCCTTTAATTGCTACAATCTTGTTAATTGCTTTTGCAGTTGCATTAGGCGCAGTTGTAATGCAGATTGGTTCTGGTTTAGCTGGAGATGATTGTAGTGCGGATTTACAGATAAGCACTCAAGGTTTTATTTGTTTCAATGACCAAAATGTTCAACTTAACTTAAAAAATTCAGGTAACTCTGAACTTGCAGGAGTAAGTGTTTGGGTTCATGGCAGTAAAGATGGAATTAAAACAAAAAATTTTGGCGATACAATTGCTCCAAACAGTTTACTTAATTTGGCAGTTGAGTATGATATAACAACTTATGGTGATATTGAAAATGTGGAAATTATTCCTAAATTTAAAAAAGGCAGTGAATTAGTTTCTTGTGATGGCGCAAAACTCAATATACAGTCAATTGCCACATGTTAATAGTTATTATTAAAAATGGTAGAAATTAAACTTGATTTAGTAAAATCTCTTGAAGAAAATGCTTCTTTTTATTTTGAAAAATCTAAAAAATCAAAAAAGAAAATTGCAGGCGTGCTTGGGATTTTGCAAAAAAATATTGATAAATTGAATTCTATTAAACATAAAGAATCAAAAAAAGAGATTTTGGTTGAAAAATCTGCCCGGAAAAAGTATTGGTACGAAAAATTTCGTTGGTTTTATAGTTCAGAAAATTTTTTAGTAATTGGTGGCAGAGATGCTACTACTAATGATATCATTGTTAAGAAACATATCGAAATAGGGGATTTAGTGTTTCATACTGATATGGCCGGATCGCCATTTTTTATTGTAAAATCGGAAGGTAGAGAAATAGGGGATATCACCAAAGAAGAAACTGCTCAAGCTACTGCTTCATATAATTCAAAAGCGTGGAAAGCCGGGCTTTCTACTTCAGATGTATTTTATGTAACCCCTGGCCAAATTTCTAAGCAAGCGCAATCTGGCGAGTTTCTAGGGAAAGGTTCGTTCATGATCCGTGGTAAAACTACATACCTGCATCCAAAGTTAGAGTTGGCTATTGGTTTGAAAGATAAAGAGATTATTGGGGGGCCTGTAACCGCTATAAAAGTTAATGCAGATAAATATATAATAATCACACAAGGAAAAGAAAAATCAAGCACAATTGCAAAAAAGATTAAATCTAAATTTAAAGCTGATGTTGATCTTGATGATATAATTAGGTTTTTACCTGCGGGTGGTTGTGATATCCAAAAATAAGCTTTGACATACTTCATCCATAAAGAATATTATATTACAAATATAACTCAAAATAATAACCTTTTTATAGATATTATATCAATAATATTTACTAAGTGGCTTATATATGGTAAATGTATTCTTTGAAGTTGGTATAATAATTATTGTTGCAACTATTTTAGCATATATTGTTAAATTTTTTAAACAACCTTTTATTCCAGCATATATTTTTGCAGGACTTTTACTTGGACCCATTACTGGCTGGGTAACTAACTCGGACACTATTACTCAAATTTCAGAGATAGGCATAGCATTTTTATTATTTATTGCCGGTCTGGAGATTGATTTTAGCAGGTTAAAGAATGTTGGTTTGGTTTCAACGTTAGGCGGGGGGTTGCAGGTTTTATTCTTATTTGTAATGGGTTATGGTATTGGTTTACTTTTTGATTTTAGCAAATTAATCTCGGTATATATTGGGCTTATTTTAGCATTTAGCAGTACTATGGTTGGTGTAAAACTATTATCTGATAAGCGAGAACTTGATAGTTTACATGGGAGAATTGTAATTGGTATGTTGCTTACTGAAGATTTTATTGCAATTGCAGCGTTAACTATATTAACAACACTAAATAATTTTAGTTCAAGTTTACTTATTTCTTCAATCTTCAAAGGAATTGCTTTAATTGGCGTGTCTTTTATTGCAAGCAATTATTTATTTCCACAACTTTTCAAATCAACGGCAAAGTCTCAAGAACTTTTATTTCTGGTTTCGTTATCGCTTTGTTTCCTATTTTCATTTTTATTTTATTTAGGTGGGTTTTCAATTGTAATTGGGGCATTTATTGGGGGCGTGGCGTTAGCTAATCTTCCATATAGTTATGAAATAATAAGTAAAGTTGTGCCTTTAAAAGATTTTTTTTCGACAATATTTTTTGTTTCACTGGGTTTACAGTTGACATTTGGAGACCTCAATATTATTTTTTTACCTGCCGCAGTTATTACAATCTCAGTTTTAATAATTAAACCATTATTAACGATGACTACTTGCAGCATTTTTGGCTATAAAAAACATCCGGCATTTTTTACATCTTTAACACTTGCCCAAATAAGCGAATTTTCATTGATAATTGTTGCGCAAGGAATTTTATTAGGCCATATAGGGACAGAAATTTTATCTTTAACAACAATGGTCGCAATTTTCACAATAACTTTTACATCATACTTTATGGAATATGGTGAAAAAATGTTTAAAAAATTAAAAAATTATCTAAATTTATTCGAACGGTTTAATTTAACAAATCAGAATTTAGAATATATTCCTAATAAAAGAAAAAAACATGATGTTGTAGTTTGCGGTTATAATCGGATAGGCTACGGAATTCTAAAATCGATTAGTAAAAATACCGATTTTGATAGGACGTTAGTTGTAGATTTCAATCCTGAAGTGATTAGGTACCTAATTGGCACAAATATGCCTTGTATTTACGGTGATGCGGGCGATTCAGAAATACTTGAACGTATTAATCTCAAAACTATTAAAATGTTGATATCCACAATTCCAACAATGAGCACTAACTATTTACTTTTGCATAAATTGAGGGAAATTAACAAGAAAGCTTTTGTTATTGTAACGGCCGGTCAAGTTGATGAAGCTTTAAAACTTTATAATCATGGTGCAGATTATGTTATAATGCCCCATCTGATAGGTGGTGACCATGTAGGAAATATTATTCAAAAAGTTAATAATGGCACACTTAATCTGAAAGCCCATAAATCCAAAATTATTCATGATTTAAAGGAACGTCAAAGTCTTGGCCATGAGATGAGTATTAGATTTAATTAGCGTTAGTTTTATAAATAAATAACATTATTCTCAATATATTATGAAAGGGTTAATCTTAACAGTATTGATTATTTTATTTTTGGCAACATTCAGTGGATGTACCGTTTGTAAAGCGCCAACTATAATCGATAATGAGAATGGCGGCTGTTGCAATGATTTTAACGATGATTATAAATGCGATGCCCCTTTAAATACAGATATAGGTGAAAATAATATGAATCCAACCGTAACAATTGAAACAACGCTAGGCACAATTAAAGCTGAACTTTTTCTTGATAAAGCTCCAATCACAGCAGGTAATTTTATAAAACTTGCAAAAAAAGGTTTTTATAATGGCATTAAATTTCATAGGGTTATTCCTAACTTTATGGTTCAAACCGGAGATCCGCAAGGTTCGGGAATTGGTGGACCGGGTTATAATATTAAGGATGAGTTTAACCCTGATTTAACACATGAAGGTCCTGGCATTTTATCAATGGCAAATTCGGGTCCTAATACCGGAGGCAGTCAGTTTTTTATTACTGAAGTATCAACGCCATGGTTAGACGGTAAACATGCAGTTTTTGGGAAAGTTATTGAAGGCATTGAGGTTGTTCATGAAATTGCAAGTGTTGGACGTGACGGGCGCGATATGCCTCTTGAAGATGTAGTAATGAGTAATGTTACTATTTCAGAATAAACTTTAGCATCTTTTTGTGAAACAATTAGTATCTTTTTATGAAGCAAACCTTAAATACTACTTTTTCTTTTTTTATTAACGTTATGGATTTAAACGAATTAAAAGTTAAAGCGCATAGTCTTGAACCAGTGATACGGATTGGTAAAAACGGGATATCTGATACAACAATTAAAGAGATAGTTACAGTTCTTAAAAAACGTAATCTCATCAAAATCAAACTTTTTAAATCATCTTTAGAAACAAAGAATCGTAAGCAGATTGCCAAGGAAATTGCTGACAAAACCGGCAGCAATTTGGTGCAGGTTACAGGTTTCATAATTGTACTTTATAAAAGATAAACGAAATCTTTAATAATCTTAATTTGTTGATATATTAAATGAATGATATAAATTATATTAAAATAGATATTCAAAATTTTATTAAAACATTAATTACAGAAAAAGGGGGGTGGGATGATTTTATTAAAACATCTCCTAGTGGCGCAGTTGCTCTCTCAAAAGAAATTTCAGAAATGCACCTGGTATGGTCAAGGTTTCTTTATCTGATAAATGATGAAATTTTAGGCGAACTTGTGCCTTCAATGCTTTTCAAAAGCAATGAAGAAAAACAAACAAAACATCATATTTTATTGCTCGAAATTTCGTTTAGGGCACTTTGTGCGTATAAACTTATAAAAACCGCTTTAGGTTTAATAGCAACATCAAAAAATATAGATGAGGTGTTTAATATTTTTATTGATAGGGTTTTGAAAAAAGTCATGAGTGCAAAAGGCGTATCAGATGCGGATGTAATTGAGTACTATGCAGTCAATCATAAAGAGATGCTGGTTCAAGAAATAGAATATTTAAAAAATATTGCAAAAAACGGCGTATATAAAAGTGATCACGCATTAAAAGCTTTAAAAGAGATTAGTTTTTAATCTGCTAATTCCTTAGTGTATTCAGTAGTGGTTTATAATTATTAGAAATTGTTTGTAATTAGCAGAGTCTGAACGAGCGACTCTAGGCGAAGCCGAGTATGCGGCCGATCTATTAATCGGTAGTGGTCGCGAGTGATCGAATAAATTAATTATATAGTAAGTCTTAAATAACCAATTCTTTATTTGGATAATATGAGCTTTCAAAAGATATTACAGGTGGAAAAACATGATTTTTACATTGATTTAGCTTTTGCCAGCGCCACAAAGGCAGCAAAAGCAATGAAATCCAAACATTTCAAATTGCCTCGGCATGAGATAATTCGGAAAGTTGAAATTACAAAATTAAGTGTCATTAACAGACTTGTTTCTGAGCATTTGACTAAATTAGCAGACTCGTTTCCAGATATCGATTTATTGTCTGTATTTTATTATGAACTAATAAGATCCACCTTAGATATTGGCTTGTTTAAAAAATCAATTGCGGCCCTCAGATGGATAATTAAAACCTCTGATACACTTACAACTAAATACGTAGGTATAGTTAATCAGACAAAAAATCCAGACAAGATGATGCAATACCGCCGAGAATATTATGGGAGGATATCTTCACTGTTTAAGCAGACTAAAGAAACATTTGTTTTTTTACACGAGGCAAGAAAAACGTTTAGGTCATACCCCATTGTTAAAGATATGCCAACAGTTGCAATTTGCGGATTTCCGAATATTGGTAAAACAACTTTGCTTTCCAAACTCACTAGTTCAAAACCCGAAATTGCAGATTATGCTTTTACAACTAAAAGCCTTAACATGGGTTATGCGGAAGTCGGTCATAAAAAAATTCAATTTATTGATACGCCTGGAACTTTAAACAGGTTTGACAAAATGAATTTTATTGAAAGACAAGCATATCTTGCTGCAAAATATTGCGCAAATGTGATTATTTATATTTATGATTTATCTGAACCATACTCTTTGAGGGATCAACAATTATTATTGCAAAAATTTAAAGAATTTAATAAACCTATCATTATTTATTTAAGTAAAACAGACATCCTTCCTAAAGAGATAGTTTCACAATTTAAAGGAGATAAAGATATTATATTAACTATCAAAGAATTAAATTCTAGAATTTCTACACATATTAAGGAATTGGAAACTAAAAGTTAAGATGTATTAAAATTTTAATAAATGAGTTTTAAACCACTTTTTGAATTTGTTCATTCACTGCAACTTTGAACGTACATGGGAATTTACATGCTGCTTTTTGTAAAGCTTTTTTTGCTGTCGGTAAATGGGTTTTTTGGTCAACACCCACACATATTACCGTTTGACCTTTTCTAATCTGCGCAGCAGTGCTAATTGTTTTACCAAATGCCGCGCTCATACCTTGACTTGTTCTGTCTGCGCCGGCGCCGCTAGCTAATGCATTTTCTCTTAAAATATGGTGCGGGAAAGTTTTAATTTTTAAGTGGAATTGTGTTTTTCCGATTCCGTTCTCTAAAATTCTGGTGCTAGTAACTCTTGCAGATTCTAAAGCATTGTGCCTTATTTGGAGGCTTTTGGTTGAAACAAGATTAAGCATGTAATTATATGTATCAAGTTGTTTAGCTGTGTTTCCAGTATCAAACTTAACAATAACCATATGTGGCCTAGCCCTAACAAACGCTTTGCTTCGATATTTAGAAATCCTCGTGTAAGCTCTTTCAATCCTTCTATAAGCATTAGCTTTTCTTAATTTGGCCATTTTGACACCTGGTACATCGGTTCTTACGTTCTCTACCTGCCGAATTTGATAATTCTACTGATTAGATAACTTTTCTTAACCTTTTTAGTAAAAAACACCACACTCCTTTATAAATCTTTCTTCTTGTTGCACAGTAAAGTAGAAACAGTACATCAATATAGTTAAAAAACGGAAATAGGGCATTAGTTAAACAGAAGTGGGACATTAGCTAAAGAGAACTGTTCATTTGACAAAATGATAGAAAAAATATATTATTATAAATCAAACAAAAATAATGTACTTTAGGGATATTGATTGGTTAGATCCTCTAAATATCATTATTTTATTAAGGAATGAAGATAAAACTGACAACAAAATGTTGGAACTTTTGGGGTTCCAAATAGGGAAAGTAGTTTTGTAGTAGTTACAAGAATGAGGACAGTTCGACAACAATTTAAAGCTTGGGCAAAGGAATTGGGTATAAAGTGCCACTACACAGACAAAAGTAACATTAATGCGGTTTAGTTCAATTCTAGAAAATATAGTTTATTTATTGGACGCTTTATCCATTAAAAAGTAAAGTTATATTCCCCATAATCCTCTTTAATACCCGATATAGCTTTAGATTCAGAGTATAATTCTATATGCGCCAATACATTAATTTATTCCTCGCTTGGATATAAATACCCTGCTACTCTGCAGCGATTAGCGAGTAATGATTGAAAATCCGTCTTGAAGATTTGTCTAATACCAGCCCAGATATAGTCGAGATAGTAAATCTTAGGATTTTCAGTTTATTTTTAGAGATTGATTTAGTTTTTGGATTAGTTTTTTCTATCGCGTCTTTTGCAGTTTCAAAATCCATTCTATTACCATAATAGGTTAAAGAGTTTCGCTTAAATCTTATATTGTCAAATATTTTGTATAAATCCTCTCTTTTAAGCTCATCTCTGATATAATATCCTAAACAAATATGATTTAAAACATTTAACCCTTTAGAAAAACATATTGCTTGGAGCATTTCCATAATTGAGGTATAATAATCTTCAAATACAAAATTACAGTTTTTCTCATTTATTTTTGTGATTAGGCTTATTCTTTCTTTTGCTGTAGCAATTAATGAATTTGCCCTTGCCTGATCAGGAGTCTGCTTTTTTGTAGAACCAATTTCAATACAATCCTGAAAATTTTGTTCTTTCATTTTAAAATCTCAATAAAACCATTTAGAGATACTCCATTTATAATATTGTTGATTAAATCCTTACTTTTTATTTCACTTATTTTTTTATGCTTGAATATTTGAATTTTCCTTTTTAGTTTTTTTTCAAATTCGGTAGGTTTAATTTCTCTTTTTGAAGGGGTTTCAATATATAAATCGATATCACTGTTTTCAATATCTTCTCCTTTTGAATAAGAGCCAAAAACAATTAACGATGGATTGCTTAATTCTATTTTTAAAAATTCAACTAAACCTGAAATATATAATGACTTTATATTAAATAATTTTTTGTCTAAGAGAAAATTAGGATTAGTTTTATCTGCTATGTAAAAAACCACATTTCCCACTTTACTTATTGTAAGTATGCCTTCTTCTTTTAGTTCCTTGCAATATCTTATAACTGATGGAAGTGGAAGTTTAATGTTTTTTTCAATTCCTCTTACTCTTAATTTAGAGCTAGGATTAATAAAAAAGTATTCTCTAATTCTCTCTTTGATGCTGATATTTTTTATTTTCATATGATTATTAATAATGTCAACTGATATTTAAAATTATCTATTACTTAACCTTATTTTACCTCAGTATATCCTATTTACCAAACATATCCAACCTCAAAATATCCTTTTTGTCCATTTGGAGGACCGCATGGTTTTGATACGGCATTATGTGAATAAGGAGCATTTAATGAAGGTTTTGCAACTGCATTTTCAATGGCTGTGAGAGACGAAGCTACTTTCCAAATAAATAATCATTTTTATTTAGAAGACCTAAGTGAATTTAAAAGTCAATTAAGAAATTATAAACCAAGTTCTCTAAGTGAGGTAACTTTAGCTATGATCCTCTGGGACATCATTGATAACGCTTCTAGCACAGATGATTCTCCAAATGTAGATGATGATTTTATTAGTGACAGATTTGATTTAATATTTGATACATTGAATTGGTCTCAGCTTCAAACAATATTAGAATTTTATGATAAATGGCTTTTATTATCTAACGAACATAAAGAACTAAAAAATGAATTATATCCGATTTATAGGCAGAATGGATTAAAGAAATCAACAGAACTTCCGCAATATTATTTTGATTTTAACCCACTAACCGGTATAAGATTTATTGCAAGGCAGTCAGGTCCGCATAATAACTGGCCAACGTTTCACCACGACTTGAGAAGAACCGGCTACACTACTTTACAAGGGGATTTAAATTATCCATATGCTCATGATGTGGGCGTTACATTAAACTTAGATATTCCGGCAGGAAGTTATGATAAAGTTGTAGGAGACGATATTGATAATAATGGGGGTAATGGTCATGTTCAATTTTAAATTAAATCAAAAAGAAATCAATGATTATATTAGCATTCATTAGTTTTATAGTGTGGTTTGTTGAACCTTATTTTGGGATAGATTATGTTGGTTTGATTTTAGTTGTTATATTAGGTATAATAAAAGGAAAAGATTTCTCTCTACTTTATTTAGGGTTTTTCACTTTGCCATTTCTATGCATTTTATTAAATTGTATCCTTTATTATGTTTATCTTAAATTTCTGCCTAAAAGAATAATTTTTGAAATAGGGTTTATAATAGTGATTATAATCTTATTATATAGGTATGCTACAATTAGGGGAATGGGGTTAACCGGATGAAGAAAGGATCATTTTTTATTACCGTTTGGGTTTAATACCCCGCAGCTTGCTGCGGTAACTTAATAACCAAAAAGGACTTTCATTTCCAAATGGAAGTAAAACATGCCAGT
>JAGVYF010000006.1 GCA_018303425.1 Candidatus Woesearchaeota archaeon
ATCGCAGACCGTATGAAGGAGAGGATGCGGGTAGGTCATGGATTGACCAACACCCAGATAGTCCTGTTGACCATCAAGAACAGGCAGACGAATTTAATGTCACTTTCAATGTAGGAAAAGATATTCCCTGGATTTATGGATATATGATTTGGGATCCGGGGTATAATGTAGCGATAGGACATGGCTTAAAACTTCCAGAAGGATGATTATAACCCAAGTTTGACAGTTTGCTAACTATTTCATCCTAAATATTAATTTGACAGTTTGTCAAATTTACCTAATTTTCTTGAAAATTGCGACGATATAATCTCTTATGTTAAGAATTATTTAGGTGTGCATTTTAGAATTGATTATAAAAATGCTGATGGAGATATATCTAATTATTTTGCCAGATTTCATAGTTAAAAAAACTGAGAACGAAGTATATTTTATTGAAACAAAAGGACAGGAAGATTTAGATGTCCCACTAAAAACAGAAAGATTAAAACAATGGTGTAAAGATATAAATAAAGCCCAATCTAAAATAAAATATGACTTTGTATTTGTAGATGAAGAGGATCTTAGAAAATATAATCCAAAAACATTTACTCAGTTAATTCAGAACTTTAGAAAATATAAAGACGATTAAGAACTCCCATTGATTCTTGTTCTTGATGTATCGCTTCGCTCAATCGATAGAACGCCCCACCCCATGACTAACTAAAACGAAGACTACGAAATGTCCCCCTTAATACTTGTTCTTGATTGCTTTAATGAGCTAGAATGAACAGAAAGCTCTATTAAATATTTTTACCGCTTCTGCCTCTTGCACAAATACAGGATAAAGGCACGGCATTCATCCCACAAATTAATTTGTGGGTATTCTGCCTACGATTTTATAAAAGCCTTCGGCTTTGAAGTATTAAAATTGTCCCTTGATACTTCTTCTTTATTTGCTTAATAAACTTTTAGCGTAGCGGTTTTTGAAAGAGGAAAAAGTTTAAGTTTTTAGAATTGTATAAAAAAAAGAAACCGTGCTGACCAAAGTAAAGTTTAAGTCCTTTTGAAGCTATTGGTAATCGCATGCTTAACATCTCGCTTAAGCTTGATGCTTATACACCGATCCCATCAACCGAGTGTTTTACTCGCGCTTCTAATGTCTCTTTTTGAGGCAAGTTTCGTGCTTAGATGCTTTCAGCGCTTATCTTTTAATGCGTAGCTGCTCGGCATACCCTCCCGGATAACCGATCGACCAGTGGCATCGAACTTTCGTTCCTTTCGTACTAGAAAATCCTTCCTCTCAGACATTGAACATCTCCAGTAGATAATAAACAAACTGTCTCACAACGTTCTGAACCCAGCTCACGATCCCTTTTAATGGGTGAACACCCCCACCCTTGGGCGCTTCTGCACGCCCAGGATAGGAAGAGCCGACATCGACGAAGCAAGCCGCGCCGTCGCTGTGAACGCTCGGGCGCGACGACTCTATTATCCCCAGGATAGCTTTTCGGACAATCCTAGCCCTCATCAAAAAGGCATAGGAGATCGTTAGGCCGAAATTTCTTTGCAGGATTTCCCCTTGTTAGAAATCCTGTCAGGCTGACATTTGCCCTTACGCTCTACTCCGGATTTCTGACCCGGATGAGTCAACCATTGGGCCCCGCTGATATCATTTCAGCGGGCTGCCGCCCCAGCGAAACTGTCCACCTGTAAGTGTCCTAAAAAGTTAATTTTAGTAAGCGATGTAAATTCAGAAGAGTGGTGTTTCATTGTCGTCTATTCACGGACTGGCGTCCGTAACTTAACAACTCCCACTTACGCTGTACAACCTAATTCACATCGCAGTCACAAGCTACAGTAAAGTTCCATGGGGTCTTCACATCCCACTGGAGATTCCCGACTTCTGCACCGGGAAAGAGTGTTCGGTGGATTGTAATTGGGGACAACGGAGATCTCGTTACGCCATTCATGCAAGCCGTCAATCAAACGGCAAGGTATTACGCTACCTTAAGAGAGTTATAGTTACTCCCGCCGTTTACCAGATCTTAGCCCGGTTGAACCCGGGTTTAAATTACTGGCACTGGGCAGACGTCACCCTCTGTACACACCCTTACGGGCTGGCAGGGGGTTAAGTTTTTGTTAAACAGTCGGACCTCCCTAGTTATTGCACCCTGCGATCGCAACCATACGGTTACAAACACAGGGACCCCTTATACCGAAGGCACAGGGCTAGATTGCCGAATTCCCTCAATTACATTAGTCCATCACACTTTAGGCTACTCACCTAGGGGCACCTGTGTTGGTTCTGGGTATAATTATCTAAGATTTTTCTATTTTCCCTTTTCAAGGGATCAAGGCCTCAACCAAATGGATTATACAACCCACTATTCTAAGGTTTACTCAATTTCTCATCATTACGATACTCTATTGACTTATCCTTATTAACGAAAACGAGAATTCTCGTTGATTTAGCCTAAACCGTCAGGAAAAAAGCTTGCGTCGCCGCACATACTCAGATAGTAAAGGAATATTAACCTTTTTCCCATTCCCATTACTCCAGTTAGGAGCTTGGTTAGGATTAACTTACCCTTGACTGAACTGCATTGTCAAGGAACCCTTGCCCTTTCAGCGGCAGTGATTCTCACACTGCTATGATCCTACTACCACCAGGATTCTCATTTCAGCCAGATCCATGCCTCCTCGTGGAGACACTTCTACTCTAGCAAAACGCCTACCTACCGCACATCTTACGATGGCCCATGGTATCGGCAGCTAATTTAGCCCCGTCCATTTTCAAGACCAATAGTCTTGACAAGTAAGCTGTTACGCACTTATTATAGGATGGCTGCTTCTAAGCCAACCTCCTCGCTGTCTTTGACTATAGACACTTTTAACCCTTTAACACTTAATTAGCATTTAGGGGCCTTAACCATGGTCTGGGTTGTTCCCCTCTCGGAATCCAAGCTTACCCCGGACCCCCGTTTCCCAACATCTACGATATAGAAAAATTCGGAGTTGGACAGAGAACCGACCAGTTTCCCGGCCTAAACTCCCTATCCGTATCTCTACCTTTTCTATTATCTCCGTTGAGACTTGACTGCGGCCAACTTCGGTAGGAACCAGCTATCACCGCTTTCGATTGGCTTTTCACCCCTTACCCCAGGTTAAAAGAACATTTTGCTGACAGCACCTCTGCGGGCCTCCACAAAGTATTACCTTTGCTTCACCCTACCCAGGGTAAGATCAAGCGGTTTCGGGTCGCATCCAAGTGACTAAAGGCAGATTAGTACCTCGCCCCTCGTAAACTGCGGGCATTTGGTTTCCCTATGATTACTTCAAAAAGAATTAATCTTGCCACTCAGATGCACTCCCTGGCACGTTATTCGAAACGGATGATAGAACACCTTAGTGCCCTATCTACTTATTACTGTTAGGTTTCAGGTTCTTTTCACTCCCTATTAAGGGTACTTTTAAACGTTCCCTCACGGTACTATACTCTATCGGTCTTAGAATGTGTTTAAGGTTGGAACTTGATGAGTCCCATATTCCTGCTTCGTTTCCGGGAAGCAGTACTCAAGATACTGCCAAACCCTCCTGGTTACCTCTACGGGGCTTTCACCCTCTAAGGCCCCACATTCCAGTGGAGTTTGAGTCTCCAGGGTCGGGTCGAAAGGCAGTCTGTAACACCACATCTCCATCATATTACTATGAAGGATTCAGTTTGCCTTATACCATTTTCAGTCGCCCTTACTAGTGGCATCTCATTGATTTCTTTTCCTGCAGGTACTTGGACGCTTCGTTCCCCTGCGTTCTTTGTCCTATTAAGACTTTAAAGGATGTCCTATTCGGGTACCTTCGGTTCAAAGCCTGCATGCGGCTCGCCGAAGCATTTCGTAGCTTGCCACGCCCTTCATCATTATTCTAAGCCAAGTCATCCACCTAACAGCGTCAGGAATCTCGATTAACTAATGTCAATCGCTTTACTTTGGTCTATGCACGGTTATCATTTTTATATTGAAAATTTTTAAAAATTTTCAAGGTTCATTTTGGATAAATCCTCATGAACATTTAACCCTACACCCGAAAATGGGTATTTTCGAGCTGAATTAATCTTTCAATACATATTGCATTGAAACTGGACTCGTCGGGATTTTCTCATTGACATTCCAAGCATTGTTGCTTGAGATATTAATATTTGAACCCGAAATCTCCGCCTAACTAGACGCAGACGTGTCCGTGTTTGCGTTTGCAAGGGCGGCGCATTACCAGATTATGCTACAAGCCCATGTTTTGTATTGGGAATTAGGACAATTAGGAAAATAAGATAGGAGATGATTTTCATCTAAAAAGATGAAATGATTATTTCATTCCAAAAAATAATCTTTTTTATTCATGTGAAATTAGATTCACATAAAAGTAAAAAGGAGGTGATCCAGCCGCAGGTTCCCCTACGGCTACCTTGTGACGACTTGCCCCGCCTCACTGAGCTTAGGTTCGACTCACCCAAATTGAATGAGCCTCACCAAAACCCGGCTCGGATGGAATGACGGGCGGTGTGTGCAAGGAGCAGGGACATATTCACCGGGCGCTGATAACACCCGATTACTACGAATTCCAGCATCATGAGGGTGAGTTACAACCCTCAATCAGGACTAGGATAGGATTTCGAGGATTAACTTCTCCTTTCGGAGTTGTATCCCATTGTTCCCACCATTGTTGCGCGCGTGTAGCCCAGAAGATTCGGAGCATACAGACCTACCGTTGCCCACGCCTTCCTCCCAGTTTCCCGGGCAGTTTCCACAGTGTGCTCAATCCTTCTAAAGAAGTTGTTAGCAAGTGTAGATGTGGGTCTCGCTCGTTGCCTCACTTAAGAGGACACTTTACAGCACGAGCTGACGGCGGCCATGCACTACCTCTCTGCTCGTCAAGTAAGACCTTCAATCTGACTTTCATCCTGCAGTCGCTTCTGGTGAGATTCTCAGTGTAGAATTAGATTGAACCGCACGCTCCACTCGTTGTAGTGCTCCCCCGCCAATTCCTTTAAGTTTCAGCCTTGCGACCGTACTCCCCAGGCGGCGAGCTTAACGTCTTCACTTCGACACTGCAGAATCTCGAGGATTCTGCAACGCCTAGCTCGCAGCGTTTACGGCCAGGACTACTCGGGTAATTAGTTGAGTTTAATACTTCCGATATTTTAATTTCGTTTAGTAGTGTTCGTTACGAACAAACGAAACTAATTTTGAGACGGAAGTCTCAATATCTAATCCGGTTCGCTCCCCTGGCTTTCGTCCCTCACTGTCGAATCCGTTCTAGTCTGGCGCCTTCGCCACAGGTAGTCTTCCGAGGATTATAGCATTTAACCGCTCCCCCCGGAGTTCTCCAGACCCCTCCCGGTTCCAAGTTTAATAGTGTTTCCTGCACGCCGTTAAGTTAAGCCCAACGATTTCACAGAAAATTTATTAAACCAGCTACGGACGCTTTAGGCCCAATAAACGAGGCTCCTACTTGTGGCGCGGGTGTTACCGCGGCGGCTGGCACCCGTCTTGCCCACCACTTATTCGCCAAGATATTTACTCTTGGCAAAAGCCTATGCAAAGCATAAGCACTTGGGTTTCCCTTATCGTACTTTCGTACAGTGTAAAGGTTTCGCACCTGCTGCACCCCGTAGGGCTAGGGACAGTGTCTCAGTTCCCTTCTCGGGGCTCCCTCTCTCAAGGCCCCTACTGATCTTTGGCTTGGTGGGCCTTTACCCCGCCAACAACCTAATCAGCCGCCGACTCACCCTTAGGCGTTGCCTTTAAAGGAAAAGGCATTCCAGCCATTTTCCCATATCCAGGTTTACTCACAGTTTCCCATGGCTATCCTGAACCTAAGGACAGATTATCGACGTGTTACTGAGCATTCCGCCGGTGTCTCCGAAAAGACCCCTTGACTTGCATGGTTAAATCGAAACCCAATAGCAGCAGCCCTCCGCAGGATCAACGGAAATTCTTGTAAATTTTAGAGCATTCAACATGTTGAATACAATAAAAATTTTACTAATCCTACAGGTCTCGTTATATTGGTCACAAAACTTATTTTTCTTAAAAAAATTGCGTCTATTGCATCTTATTTTCCTAAATCATACCTAATGTTTACATATTAAGTACTCACATATAGCCACTATTTTTTTGGCAGTCAATGCCGTTCTATATGTGTGATTAGAATTTTGAATATCTAATGATATAGAACCGGAGGTGATTAACCTTTTGGTTTAGATATGGAAAAAAATACTGATATATAAAGGTATCGAATTTAATTAGTAGTATTTATCCTACTATAATTTAATTTTCCATAAGTGTGCTTTACTGGCGATGTCGGGTTTCAATTTACTTTCAGAACTGCAATTTGTAAAATTTAATTAATAAAAAAAATTAATAAGAAATATAATTAAACAAAATTAAAACTATTTATTTATTGGCCCTTTTACGTTTTTCTTTCTTCATTCTCTTTCTTTGCCATTTCCAACGCATTTGGCCTTTCTTTTTCCAACGTCTTGAACTTCTCTTCATTTTGAACCTGTGAAAAATGAAGCTTGAAAATTTTTGATTTTCACTGTTTCATTTTTAATTTAGATATTTATGCCCCGAGCGGGACTTTCTTATCGACGACGCAATGTTCATCAATATTTGAACCCACGTCCTCGGATGTTTTTGAACCCGGACAACATATAAATGATCTCCGAAAATCTCGAAAATCCGAGATGATTGACCGGACTACACTATCGGGGCATAGCGCTTAGATATTAAAGTTAAGTATTCCTTTATAAGGTTTATGTTTTTATTAAAGAAAAGTTTATAATTCAATCATTAATCTCATTTATTATGATTGCAGAAATTATAAGTTCATTGGCAAGCAAAATAAGTTCAAAAACACTTGCTAAATTATTCTCTAAAGGTTTAAACAAATCTATTTATGACGTCGAGAAAAATATTGAAAAAAAACTTAATAAAACATTGCAAAGGAATGTTAATCTTGCGGTTAAAAAGGTTAAACGTGAGATGTTGAAAACAAGTCTGTTAATGTTTTCAATTATCTTAATTTTAATAAGTTTGATTATAATATTATCAAAATATTTTCCCGCAGAATATTTATTGTTAATTTTCGGAGCAATTTTATTTTCAATTACCCTTGTTTCAAAATGAATTAATATTTTCTTTTAGCAACGATAAAATTTGTTTTTTTGAAAGCAAAATATTATTATAACAGGTTTGAATTTGTACATCATCAATTAATCCTTGCATACGTTGAGCATATTTATTAATGTTTACCCAATAGTCTAATTCAAAAGTTAAATTTTCTTCTAACTGCTTAACATTTATTTCAATAGAAAGCAGAACTTCCGGGTCTTCTGGTTTTGTTTCAATTGAACCAGAATTTTCTAATTCCTTTAACTTTAATTCATGAAGTGCAGCGATTTCATTTTTGATTATAGCGAGAAAAAAATTTATCATTTTTAGAAATCGTTTTTCTTTGTAAGGAAAATCAATTTGAATAGAACGATAACGTGAATTTATCTCTTTCTTTAATTGCAGTTTATTCATCTTTACGCCCTATAAATAAAAAAGTGAGCTTGGAGGGACTTTCATAGCGACTAATTTATCCTGAATAGAATACTGGTAAGTTTGATTATTCAAACTTGCCTTGTTTTCCCCAGGGCTTTCTTAAAACGCTGATTTGAACCCTCGGCCACCGGCTCGCTTAGAGCCGTTCTTGTATAGAACGAGGTCATATAAGACCGGCGCTCCACCAGGCTAAGCTACAAGCTCAACGAACTGAAATTATGATTATAGTGGAACGTATTTAAAAGTTTCGTTGTATTTAATAGTGAAAAGGTTATACGGCAGCCGGGATTTTCGTAGCATTACCTGTTTGGATTGGGTAGTTGGCAAAAATTATTTTGCCCTCTGATTTTTCCCAGGTTTTTTGCTTAAGCAAAAAAGCTGATTCGAACCCGGATCTCAAGCTTGGGAAGCTCAAATCCTAACCATTAGACTACTGCCGTATATTATGTTTTTAATTTTGCAAATATATAATTACTATTGTTAATTAAAATATAATTCTTTATTTAAAATTCAAATATTTTTTGAAGAATCTGATTTTTGTCAAAAGGTTTTAAATCATCATATGATTGACCAGTACCGAGATAAAGAATAGGTTTTTTAGTAACGTAAGAAATTGAAATTGGTGTGCCTCCTTTATCATCAACATCAGCTTTTGTAAGAATAATTCCCTGTATCCCTATCTGTATGTCATATCTCTGCGCCTGTTCTATGCAATCATTCCCCGTTACAGATTCCCCCACAAAAATGTTTAGGTTTGGATTAACCACTTTTACGATTTTCTTTAGCTCATCCATTAAATTAGCATTGCTATGCATTCTGCCTGCAGTATCAATCAGAACAACATCAATATTATGGGCTTTTGCATATTTTACTGCGTCAAATGCAACTGCCGCAGAATCTGAACCATAATCATGTTTAACCATTTTAATTGTTAAGTTATTTGCATGCTCTTCTAATTGGTCAATTGCGGCAGCTCTGAATGTGTCTGCAGCAGCAAGGACTACGGAAAAATTATTTTTTCTTAAAAGGTATGCAAATTTTGCAATGCTGGTTGTTTTACCCGAACCGTTTATTCCAAAGAAACATATGATATAGGGTTTAGATGAATTTTTAATTTCTTTTATGATATCGAACTTTGGGATTTGTAAAACGTCTTCCAAACTGGTTTTTAAAGAATTAAGAATTGTTTCTTCAATATGGTTTCTTTTAATAGGTTGGTTAACTAGATTGATTTTTAAATCTTCTTTAATTTTCTCAATAACTTCAAATGCAACATTGTTTTCTAAAAGCGCCAGTTCTAGGTCCCAGAATAAACTTTCAAATTGGTTATCATCTAATTTTTTATAAGTTATCTTTTCTTTTATTTTTGCAAAAAAACTTTTTTTTTCGGGAATTATTTGGGCGGGTTGTTCAGTTAGTTGCTGTGAGGTCTCAGGTTCTTTATCAGGGCTGATTCTTTTTTCTTCAGCAATGCTTTTTAATTTTTCATTAACTTTTTCTTTAATTGTTTCTTGAACAGGTTTGTTTATTTTGTTAGATTCTTTCCGAACAGGTTGTTCTGTTTCGGGAGTTTTTTCTATTGTTTTGTTAATTTTTTCAACGGGTTTTTCTATATTTTTCTTTTTTGTTTCTTTAACCGGTTCTATTTCTTTAATAGTTTCATCTATCTTTTTAGTAAAAATTGATACTGCGCTCTTTAATTTTTCTTTAAGAAATCCAAACATTTTTAGTGATGGCACTCAGTACCATGTACCTCGTGCTCCAGTTTGTGCGCTTCCGTTCCTAGTTTTTGTAAATCCCCTGATAATTGTTCATGAACTTTTTTAACTTCTTCAATTTGTGTAAAGATTAATTCTTTAGTATGTTCAATGTTCATTTCTACCGCAGTATTTGCGCCAACATTCACTATTAAATTTGTATTATTTTTTAGTTCTGCTTTAGCAAAAATACCCGTAGCAACAGGCGTTAAAATTTCGGAGTTTATTTGTGATTGTTTAAAAACTTCAAGTGTTTCCAAAGTATCAATTAATTGTTGTTCTTGTTTATCCAGGCTAATTAATTGTTCCTGAGTAGCCTTAATTTGCTGGCTCATCATTTGTAATTGTAAGTATTTTTCTTGATCTTTTTGATTAAGTTTATCTTTTGGGCTAGGTTTCATATTAATTTACCCTTACTGCAGTTTCTGAATTAGGCTTTCTAAAAACTCTTTATATTTTTCTTCAAGCCCTAACTCTACAATATGCGGCCTTGTAAGACTTAAATCTTCTTCGTTTTCTCTAAAATCAGCATATTCTTTTTTTAATAAACTTTTTAGTAAACTTATTTCGTTTTTATTTAGGTTGATTTCCATAAAGAAGTAAATCGAATGGTTATTTTTAAAGGTTACGTTTATATTATATTTAATTTAATTAGAATCTCGTTTTTCACTGGAAGTGTCTGGTTTAGATTGACATTTTTTTTAAGTCAATTTTTAAGTTTTTTTTGGAAATTGTATGTGTATTTCGCCAAAATGATCTTTTTGTTCAAGGTCTATTTTTCGTTGATTGCTTAGATGAAGTAAGGGTATGAATGTATAAACTTTGTCCTCTTTATTTGCTTCATCAGGCAGCAACTGAGTGAACGTCATCTTTTTGTTGCCAGATAAGAAAAATATTTTTACTTTATCAAAAACTTCTCTGATAATGTTTGAGATATCTTTCTTTTTTTGAGGCATATGCATTTTTATCTCATCAGGGATGTCTCTAAATACCCTGCGTTTTTTAACTTCCATCGCTTTCTGCAATGCATTCATTAAATCGAAGATAGAAACTTTTCTTTTCCTAGGCTGTGGAGTTCTAGGTATAAGCTTGAAATGTTCTTTTTCTTTTTGTGGTTTGTCGTAAATATTGCCAAAGTCTGAGAAGAAATCTAAATCATAATCGGGTTCTTGCGTATAAGCAAACATACTATCCAATTTGTCTAAATCTTCGCCAATTAAACGGCTAGATTTTATTTTAAGCATCATTGTAGCAGCCAGGAGTACCTTGCCGGAAATTCTTAAATCACAGTCTTTCATCTTTTTAATCATGTCAATATATTTTTTTGAAAGAATTGAAACGTTGATATCCCAAGGATCCATCTGTTCTGAACGGACTAACTCTTTAATAATTGCCTGCCAAGTAATTTCGTCATCTTTGGCAAGCATTGTTATGATTTTTTCTTCATTCATATACTAATAAAGAATTCGGTTGTATATAAAAGTTAGGAAAATAATAGCGAGGGGAGGGTCATCACCAGCTTTTTAAAAAAAATCTGGGAAAAACACGAATGGATTAACATAGCTAGCCCTTAATTGAATTGATTAAATAATAGCGGGGGGAGGATTTGAACCTCCGACCTGGGGGTTTCTCGAACTCGATCCGAGAATACGGATGCAAGTAAGCTATATGAGCCCCCCGGGCACTCCTGACTGCCCTACCCCGCTAGAAATGGCAGAACGTTATTTAGGTTAATTCTGGCTAATTTATAAAACTTTGGATAGAAATGTTTAAAAAGGATTAGGTTCTGCATTATTTCAAACACGCGGTCTTTATTCAAGTCTATCTTGAAAAGGCGCGTGTCCAACGTTTTATTATCACGTCGCGATCGCATCCTCGGACTAGCGTCCGGTCGCTATCGCTCGAATAATCAAAAAAATTACGTCGCGATCGCATAATCTGGTATTGCGCAGGATTGCTAAGTACTTTTGTAGTGCTTTAGAAACCTACATTATCACACAAATATCCTGTTTCCTTTGGATATCTGGGTTCAAAACGGCTTTTTAAGAAAAACCCGGGAAAAACAAGGCGGGCAAAACAAAATTTAGCCCACCATACTTCCAACCGTGTTATTTTTAGTCGATGAAATTCCCAGTCGCGACGTTACTACAAAAATAGCAAAGTATATAAAATGTGGGCACCTATATATTAATAAGATGTATATTGAGATAAGAAAAAATGGAAAGAGTAAAAAGTATTATCTAAAACAGAGTTATAGGGTAGGTGCAAAAGTTAAAAAAATTGTTAAATATCTTGGTTCTAATCTTAGTAAAGAACAGCTTAATAAATGCAGTAAAATCGCTGAAAAGCTTATTCTTGAAGATATCAGTGGCAAAGACATTCTTGAATTTGAATTAACTAAAGATGAAATAAAAAGGTATCAGCAATATGATAAAAAAATTAAAATTGAACACTTACAAAAACTTAACTGGGAACATTTTACTGAACAATTTACTTATAACACCAATGCTATAGAGGGTTCAACTATTTCTGCTAAAGAAGTTAAAGAATTGTTAGAACAGAAAGATAAAGTTGAAAATCTTGAAGAGGTGGAAACATTAAATGTTGCAAAGGCTGTTAGTTATATTAAGAAAAGTAAAAAAAAGTTATCCGTTGCCCTAATTAAAAAATTGCATTTAATATGTTTTAAAGGTACAAAGAATTTTGCAGGCAAAATAAGAAAAGTTGAAGTTGTTATAAGGGATAATTTGGGCAGAGTTGTACACGTAGGTGCGCTTGCTAAAGAAGTAAACGAATTATTAGATGAATTATGTATCTGGTACGAAAAACATAATAAAAATTATCCTCCAAGTTTATTAGCTACAATTGTGCATAACCAGTTTGAAAAAATTCACCCATTCCAAGATGGGAATGGTAGAGTTGGCAGATTATTGCTAAATTATATTCTATTAAAACATAAATATCCGCCAATTAATATTAGACTTAAAGATCGTTCTGAATACTATCAATGTTTACAAAAATATGATCAAAATAGTGAAATTGTGTCTATGCTAAAGTTCTTGATTAAAGAGTATAGGAAGCAGTATAAATGAGGCTTTGCCGATATTGTTGTGGTTGGGGCAACTATATATTATGTTTATAAAAAAGAGTCTTTTAATTATTAAATGATGCCATTGATATATTTTTTAGTGCCTACACCACATCTCTAAGAATAAAGGAGGAGCGCTTTTTTTCTAATCAACTATCTCACTCACAATAGTTTTAACTCTATTACTCGGTATTGCAAAACTTAAACTATCATAGCCGGATATTTTAAAATCTACAATGCCAACAATTTCGCCGTTGATGTTAATTATCGGTCCGCCTGAATTTCCAGGGTTTAAGGTTACGTCGGTTTGAATAAAGTCAAGACCATTCATCTTTCTATGTGGTGAACTAATTATCCCTTCTGTTGCAGTGAATGATAAGCCTGCCGGATTACCCAGGGCAACTATTTTTTGTCCTGTCTGTAAATTGTCAGAGTTTGCAAAGTTAAAGTAATTGAAGGTTTCATCTGAAACAATTTTTAATACAGCCAGATCATTTTCAATGTTGTATCCTATAAGTTCAACATTGTACGCGTTGCCATTATATGTTACAATCGATGCGCTTGTAATTCCATCAATCACATGATGGTTTGTTACAACTAAGCCATTGGCAGAAATAATTGCTCCTGAACCTTGACCAAGATTAGTATGGATGCTTACAACTGAGTCTATGACATTTGCAATAACAGTCGTAAAACTTTCAGATTCAACCTGTAAATCAGATATTTGCTGGTCAAGTTGCCCTAACTGTTCACCATAAATATCACTTGAATATTTTAAACTTTGTATCTGCGATTTAAATATTTTGGTTGATTTTTCAAGTTCTCCTATCTGTAAATCATACTCCTCAATAGTTTGGCCTAAACTTTGGTCAAGTACCTTTAATTCTGAGTTTAATACATTAATCTGTTTTTGTTTTTCGTTTAGTGTATCTAAAAACACCAGTTTAGTTGTGTCGAGTTGAGTTTTTATAGCTTCAATTTGTGAAGTATAATCCTGTTCAAGTTCAGTTAATTTAGTGTTTCCAGTATAAAGTAATGAAGACACTATTAGAATCAATACAAAACTATAGAATAGATGATGTTTAGTTTCCATAATTTATACTATTTCTTATTATGGTTTAAATAGTTTATTATTTCAAAAGCCTATGTGTATGCAGAACAATTCCGCCTTTCAATGCTAACATCCTTTTCTTGTCAATCTTATGTTTGTGAAAACCATTTCTTGTGGTGTATTTGCTATTAGGGGACCAAGAATGCCTGTGTCCAAAATCAAAAGAAGTCCATTTATTATTAGTCATGACTTGATGTTTTGTAAATTTAGCCGATTTATAAACTGTTTTTTTAAGCAATTTTGAAAATAAACCCATATTTGTATTAAGGAGTTTCAAGAATATAAATGTTTGGTTTTTAATCAAGTGGAATGTTTATCTTTAAGCTTGTCAAACGGCTTTTTAATAAAAATCCGGGAAAAACAAGTGCGACATGCGCTCACTTTGTTCGCTTAGTCACACAGAATATTTTTCACTTAATTTATCAAACGCAAAGTTTGCCAGAAACTTTAAATTTTCTATATCCGCTCGGTTATATTTGATTAATAATGCTAGTGCAGACTTATCCCCTCTTTTGTATCTATGCCATAAACGCACTGCTTCCCATCCATCAACACCCTCAAGTTCGTTGCCTCTGTTAATGCCAAGTTCTTTTTCTATTTTTTTAAGTCCGCCGGCGTAACCTAATTCTTTTAACGCGAACCTTAAATCCAAATGAAACTTGTTAAAATCTATTCTAGGAAATGAACGTTTTAAAAAAGGGATATCAAAACATCTGCCATTAAATGTTACAAACATGTCATACTTTTCAATTTCTTGCTCAAAATCTTCAAGGTTGATACCCTGAATAAAAAACTTTGAATCTGTACCATCATACACACCTATCACAGTTACATAGTTTTTGACTTTATCTGTGCCATTAGTCTCAATGTCAAGAAATGCAATATCTTTAACATGGTTATATGCGCGCCAGTGCTCATTTTGTGGCAAATGTTCAGAAAAGTAAAGATAGTCTTGGTCATGATATGCCTTAATCGATTTTAATATATGTTCATGGATAGTTTCTTTTTTGTTATTTTTAAAGGTTATGTTTTGGTAATGATTTAAAAAATCGTACCATGTAAAAATGTTATTTTGATTAAGAAATGATTGAGTCTGTTCTCCAACTCCAGGTATGTGTCTAAAGGTTCTTGTTAGAATTTCTACCACCTATAAAAAATTTGGAATTGAGGGTTTATATTATTTGTGGGTCTGGAGTATAAAATCTGCCATTTTCATAAGTTTATAATTGGCGACATTAGCGGGCTCTGTCTAGAAAGCCAATTGTCTGCATGTTAATATTTAAACATAAAATTAATTCCAGTAAGAACTTTCTTGCTTATCTAATTAAATGTGTGTATATTAATTGGTAATGGGGTGACTCAGGATAATGCATTTTTTATCATAACAATTATAAACTATGAAATTTATTTTTCGTTTATGTTGCCATATAAAATTTTTACAACTATTGATTTAGGATTTTTTAGTATCCAAGTTTGGGGCTTAATGGCAGCAATTGGTGTATTAATTGCAGCATTATTAGCAGTATATAGGGGTAAAAAATTAGGAATAAAAGAAGATACTATCTATGATTTAGTATTTTATACAATTGTTTCAGGGATTATTGGTTCAAGGATTATGTATGTAATCGAAGAATGGGAATTATATAAAAATAATTTATTTGGCATCTTTAAAATTTGGCAGGGGGGGCTTTCATTCACAGGAGGCCTAGTTTTGGCTGTAATTGTTGCGTATTATTATCTGAACAAAAATAAACTCGATTTTTGGAAATATGCTGATTTACTTGCGCCAAGTTTAGTAATTGGACACTTAATTGCAAGAATCGGGTGCCATTTCACAGGAATGCACGTGTTTAGCGAAACAGGTTTGCCGTGGGCAATATACCAAGCAGGCGCATTAAGGCATCCCGGAATATTATATGAAATAATTTATTTGGGAATTGTTTTTTTTGCGTTGTTAAAACTTTCAGAATACAGGTTAAAAAAAAGCACAGTCTTTATTATATACCTTGCGCTTTATTCTTTGTTTAGATTTTTTAGTGATTTTTTGAGAATAGATCCTACTTTTTTTGGATTTACTGCTACACAGTATTTAATGATAATAATTTTCTTAGGTTCTATTATATGGTATAAATTCAACAAATAAATATAAATTAGGGGAATCACCTTAATTTTATGGGTCTTTATGATATAATTAAAAGAGAAGGAATTGCAATTGATGTTGATGAAACTTTGTCAATTACAAGACCAAAAGTATTTGAAGATATGAGAAGATTATTTGGTAATCCTGAAAATTTTACAGTTGAACAGTTAATTGCAAAATATGTTCACACGTTTTGTGTACCTTACTGGCAAACATCTGAGGCGGAATCATGGGTTCAAAACATTTTAAGAGATCAAGATTATTCTCAAAATTTAGAAGTATTTCCGGGGGCGGTAGAATATTTAAATAAAATTTCAGAGATTATAGATATAAACTCTTATATTACGGCAAGACCTATAGCTATTGCAGGCGCAACCGAATGCTGGTTGAGAAAACATAAGTTTCCTGATGCGCCAATTATCACAAGGTCAAACGAATTGTATGCCCAAGAAAGATATGGTAGTCAATGGAAAGCTAAAGTATTGAACGAACTCTGGCCTAAAGTTAAAGGTATTGTAGATGATAATATAGAGTTATTAGACTTGTTAGGGGATTATAAAGGCAAGGTATTTGTTATTGGTTCTGAAAAATTAAAAGAAGATTATGATTTTGCTGTTGCCTGCCATGATTGGCAAGCTGTATATGAAGCAATAAGAAAAGAGTATGGTTAAGACCTTAAAATCTTATTTTAGATTAGTGTGTTTTACAGGTAGCGTCTGGTTTCGATTGACTATTAATGCATTACAGGATATAGGAATATTTATATATTACACTATTATTCAGTTTTATTTAGCAACTAAGTGCGAAAGCTGAGGGTTGCTTGTGTAAAATCCTTGAGGTTCGCTTATGCGGTTAAACCTTCGCTCGCAAGTCTTAGTTGCTTTTATTCTTATTATAATCGAACAAAGTGAGATTATTTCTTTTGTTCAAACTTTTTAAAAGTTTGGCGGTCATAGATTTACTCACAAGTTTTAACTGTTAATTTTTCTATATATTCTTATAGAATTAAATTAATATGCGGTCGCCGAGATTTTCGTGGTTCAAAACAATCCGTATGAATCATAGGTGAGCTAAACTTTGTTTTGCTTGCCATGTTTTTCCCGGATTTTTCTTAAAAAGCCGTTCGAACTCGGGTTACAGCGTTGGCAACGCCGCGTAATAACCACTATACTACGACCGCATAATTAAACAATGGGCCTGCCCGGACTCGAACCGGGGATTAACGCCGTGTAAGGGCGCTGTCATAGCCGCTAGACCACAAGCCCAATGTAAGTCTAGGATTACTTAATCATTTAAAAAACTTACTATATTAGAAATATTTGTTTTAAATCGTATTTCTCTGCTGTAATACACTCTATTGTGGACAGTGCCTTATTGGCAAAACATTTAAATAAACTTGTTTTCTCACAAATGACCATGAAAGGTTCAGAATTGAAAAAGAAGTATCTCGAGTTTTTTAAAAGTAAAGGCCACGTTATAATTGGCTCAGCGCCTTTAGTGCCTGAACATGATCCAAGTGTACTTTTTACTACTGCAGGCATGCACCCTTTAGTACCCTATTTAATGGGCCAGCCGCATCCAGGCGGTAAGAGATTAACTAATTTTCAGAAATGTATTAGGACACAGGATATTGATGAAGTTGGAGATAACACACACACAACTTTTTTTGAAATGCTGGGGAACTGGTCGCTTGGCGATTATTTTAAAAAAGAAGCGATTACATGGAGCCATGAATTTCTAACAAGTAAGGATTGGTTAAATTTAGATATAAAGAGGTTAGCTGTAACATGTTTTGAGGGGGATAATAATGCGCCACGTGATGAGGAGGCAGCAAGTATATGGAAAGGTTTGGGGATGCCTGAATCAAGGATAGTATTTTTATCAAAGAAAGATAATTGGTGGGGTCCTCCCGGAGAAATTGGTCCGTGCGGTCCTGATACTGAAATGTTTTATTGGACACCGAATGACAAATCGGCCCCGGAGGTTTTTGATTCAACTGATAAAAGATGGGTTGAAATTTGGAACAATGTATTCATGGAATATAATAAAACAATTGACGGGACTTTTGAAACTCTTGCGCAGAAAAACGTTGATACCGGGTTGGGTGTTGAAAGGGTCACTATGGTGCTGCAAGGAAAACAAAACATTTTTGATACTGAGCTTTTTCAGCCTATCATTAAAAAAATAAAAGAAATTGCGCCGCATTCCGTTAATAATCAAAAATACACACGGATAATTACCGATCACATGAGGGCCGCAGTTTTTATTTTAGGAGATAAAAGAGATATTGTTCCCGGTAAAATTGATCAGGGATATGTGCTTAGGAGATATATTAGGCGAGTTTTGAGGTATTTGCGGTTGCTTGATGTTAATTTATTTGAAATTGATGCGACCGTTGAAATTGCTAAAATTATTATTGAAACATATAAAATTGATTATCCTGAACTTGAAGAGAAGAAAGAGTTTATTTTTAGGGAGTTGAAAAAGGAAGAAGACAAATTTCAAAGTGCGCTTGATAATGGTTTAAAAGAATTTGAAAAAATGGTTAAAAAGGATAAAAAAATTTCAGGAGAGGAAGCTTTTCTGCTTTTCCAAAGTTATGGGTTTCCTATTGAGATGATTAAAGAATTAACTGATGAAGCCAAGGTTCTTTTAGACAGCGTAGGTTTTATGAAAGAATATAATAAGCATAAAGAACTTTCAAGAATTGGGGGGGAGCAGAAGTTTAAAGGCGGGATGTCTGAATCATCTGAAAAGACTAAAAAATTTCACACAGCAACACATTTGTTGAATGAAGCGTTGCGTCAAGTATTAAAAGATTCTAATATTAAACAGAAGGGTTCAAATATTACTGTCGAAAGATTAAGGTTTGATTTTAATTTTCATAGAAAATTGACTAAAGAAGAACTTAATAAAATTGAAGATTTAGTCAACCTGAAAATTAATGAAGCTATCCCTGTTGAAAGGTATGACATGACTTTTGAAGAATCTAAAAAGTTAGGTGCGCAGGCAGAGTTTAAAACCAAATATAATGAGAAAGTTTCAGTTTACAAAATAGGTTTCTTTTCTGTTGAAGTTTGCGGCGGCCCGCATGTTTCAAATACTTCAGAGTTGGGATATTTTAAAATTCAAAAAGAAGAAAGCTCTGCTGCCGGCGTAAGACGGATTAAGGCTGTTTTAGAGTGATTGGCTAGTAAAACTCATTTTCCGCTAATTTGTTTCACAGGGGTGCCTGGTTTAGATTGAAAAATTGTGAGAGTTTTGACTGCTCTTTAAATTGTTTAAGAATTATGCTCCCGTTTAAGACTTTATTTATATCATAGCCCCATTTTTTTTTGATAATCAATCTTGCATAATTAATCATTAGTTCTTTATTCTCAAAATAGATAGGTTTGTTTTGTAAAGATTTTCTTGTTGCTTCCCTTACAACAAAAACACCTAAAGGACAATAATAGTCGGGCGTAATCATTCTTAATGCTATAACTGAACCCTGAAATTTCAACTCTTTAAGTTTTTCAAGAATTGCAAGTCTGGCGGCATAATAACCTCCGGCGCAGTTTTCAGCATATGCCTTTCTTCCGGAATAAGGTTCGTAGTCAGTTGTATAAATAAAATCTTTACTGGTGTTCCAGCTTGCTTCCGGTTTATATATCTCAAAAAGTTCGTAACTCCAAGGGCCTGGAAAAATTAATACCAGGTAATAATTGCCCAAATAATTACCATAGAATGCGCAATGTTCGGCGTGTTCATTATATTTAATTTCATCAATCAGGTTTTTTGCCAATATGTCATCAACAGCAGTAATGCTCCACCGGGTAGGCACAAATTTTCGTTGATATTTGATTCCTAAATTACCTGTTGAAAAAAGTTTAGTAAGGAAATTTTCATCATACCCCCTTTGGTAAAGTTCGGTTGTGGCATTTTGCGCTTTGAAATCTGTATCAGATACTATCCTATCTACCGCTCTGTTAATTTTAGGGTTGGATGTTATTTGTATATTTTCAAGAAAGGCATTTGGTCCCATTGGCGCAGTGAACGGGCTGGTATTAAACGAAAATTGGGGTTTATTTTTTAGAGTAATTTCTAATTCAACAGGGCAGGATGCCATGCCGATTTCTTGCGCAATTTCAACTAATTTTCCGGTGCCTTTTATGTTGGATATAAATCTTGAGTTAACTAAAGCTGACCTCAAATTTATTATTTGGCTAATTTGATAATTTTGTTGAGACCATTGCATTGGGGCATCGTATATTTCAGTATTATTTATTTCAGGGGGGCTGAGGATTCCAACATTTAAATTTGGATACCCGCCCCTTGATATGAAAATGTTAGGGGTTGAACCCTGCCAATTTTGTTTTAGTTTAGGTCTTGTTTTAATCATTGCTTCGGTTTTTGCAAGGATTGGACAGCGGGTTTTACCGCAGTATTTTAATGGGTTTTTACCTTTACATTTTATACAGTCTTTTTGCATATAATACACTCATTTTTCACTAGTCTTTGACTGGCGTTATTCGGTAGTCAAAAGCTCATTTACAGCGAGCTGACCGCGCCAAAATGGGGCGTGCCATCGGCCTATGGTCTGCGGGTCAGCGAGCTTTTGACAAATAACTTTACTAAGCCTTTACATACTTTTATATATTAGACAAGATACTTTTTTATCATGAAAGACCTCATAGATTATAATAAATTAAAGAGAGAATTTGATGATTGTTACAGGCCAATGTATTTTTTTCATGATGATCCGGATGGTCTTTGTTCATTTTTGTTATGTTATAAATATGTGGGCGAAGGAGTGGGAATTCCTATAAAATCAATGCCGGTAATTGATTTAAAATTTGTTTCCAAGGTCCAGTATTACCAGCCAGACAAAATATTTGTACTTGATATAGCAAATATCAATCAGGATTTTATTGATAATGTTAAAACTTCCATAGTATGGGTTGATCATCACGATCTTGTTAAACGTGATAAAGTCATCATTTTTAATCCCCGCGAAAAGTTTCCTGATATATATATTCCGGCAACTTATCTTTGTTATAAAACATTGGGCGGCCTGGACTGGATTAATATGGTTGGTTGTGTAGGTGATCATTATTTACCTTCTGAAACTAAAGAGTTTTTGGAAAATTATCCGGACTTAATCTCTAAAGCGCAAACAAAAGACATTGATAAAGTTAAATTTGATTCTAAGCTTGGTATCCTTGTTGAAGTTTTTTCTTTTATATTGAAAGGCAATACACCTGATATAAAAAAGACTGTTAAAGTTTTAACAAGAATAAAAACGCCTTATGAAATACTTGAACAAAAAACTGCGGCAGGTAAATATGTATGGAAACAATATGAAAAAGTTAGAAATTATTATCTTCCTTATTGGAATGTGGCTTCAAAGATTAAACCTAAGAAAAAAGTTGTGCTCTTTGAGTATGTTTCTAATAAATTTACTTTTGCATCTGATATCGCAACAAGGTTGTCTCATAAATACAGAAAATGTTTAATTATAGTTGCAAGGCGCGCTGATGATGAGTTTAGGGGAAGTTTAAGGACAAGAAATGGAGATTTTAAAAATATTTTACCTAAAGCATTGGAAGGGATAAGGGGACATGGTGGGGGCCATGAGAAAGCAGCAGGGTTTGTTGTTAAGATTGAAGATTTTAATCAATTTGTTGAAAATTTGACTAAACTTATAAATTAGTATCGAAACTAAACCGCATTAATGTTACTTTTGTATCTGTGTAGTGGCACTTTATATCGTATTCCTTGATGAAAGCGTTCCTCATTATAATACTTTACGAATGATTCCAGTGTATCTCTCACTGGTTGAAATGTAATTTTATATGTTCCAAACCCTAAAAACCGGCGCTGTCCAGAGTTGTTCCATTATCGATTAGTATTTGCATATAAAATATAATTACAAGAACGTTCTTGGTTACTTTATATTTCAAATTATATACAAATCTACAGGCAATGAATTTCTGGATAGCGCCTAAAAACCGAAGCATTTATAAATGGATTCTGAATCTAAGACTATATAATCAAGAGATAAGCAGGTGAAAGCTCGCTTATACTGGAGAGATATATTTCTCCATATAATTAACAAGGTGAATTTAATAATGGCAAGAATGCATTCAAGAGGTAAAGGTAAATCAGGTTCAACTAGACCATTAACAAATAATAAACCTATATGGCAAAGATATGGGGCTAATGAAGTAGAATTATTGGTGCAAAAATTAGCAAAACAAGGTATGCCTACATCACAAATAGGGTTGCATTTAAGAGATGCATACGGAATTCCGAGTGTAAAACTAACTTGTGAAAAAAGCGTGTCTAAAATTTTAAAAGATAAAGAAATGTCGCCGGAATTACCAGAGGACCTCTTCAATTTAATGAAAAGAAGTGTAATTATCAGAAAACATTTAGAGACTAATCATAAAGATCAACCGGCTGCAAGAGGTTTACAGCTTACCCACTCAAAAATCCTTAGGCTTGTTAAGTATTACAAAGCAAATAAGAAGTTAGATCGAAATTGGAAATTCGATCCTAAAAAAGTTAAGCTATTTGTAGAATAGATTTATTTATTTTATTATTGTGTTATGTTTAGGGTTGAATTTTAAATTTTTATACCATTTTAGGTTTAGGGATGCAAAATCTTTTTGATTTTAAGCGTGCGTGCAGCTTGCGACAGCGGAATTTTTGTTACAGTTAAGTATTTAATATTCACAAATTTGAAACAAAAGTGAGGAGCATAAATTATGGACTTTAACTCTCAGTTAGAAAGTGCAGTTGCGCTGTTTAGAAATTTTGATAAATCTAAACCGGTTAGAGTTGTTTCTCACCTTGATTCTGATGGCATCAGCGCGGCCTCTATTCTTATCAATGCCTTAAACAATGAAAATGTTAAATATTCAGTTTCAATATTAACTCAACTTTCTTCGGATAAATTAAAAGAATTGGCAGGGGAAGATTATTTTCAATATTTTTTTACAGACCTCGGATCCGGTCATGTTTCACAAATGGAAGAATATTTTAAAGATAAAAAAATAATTATTTTAGATCATCACGAGCCAGAAGATCATATCCTTAAAACTGGAAATATTGCATTTGTGAACCCTCATCTGGCAGGTATTGACGGTTCAAAAACCATTTCAGGTTCAGGGGTTGTTTTTCTTTTTACTAAAATGTTAAATCCAATATATGAAAATATGGCGCATATTGCGATTATTGGCGCAATTGGTGACATGCAAGAAAATAATGGTTTTATCGGGTTAAATCAAGAAATTCTGGAACTGGCGCAAAAACACAAAAAAATAGAAGTTCAGAGGGGCTTAAAATTTTTCGGCCAACAATCAAGACCATTATATAAGGTATTGGAGTATAGTTCAGAAATCCCGGGTGTTTCGAATTCAGAATCTGGCGCAATACAATTTTTAATGCAATTAGAAATAGAACCCAAAAAAGATAATGATTGGAGAATGATATCAGATTTGTCTCATGAAGAAATGCAAAAATTAATTGCAGGCATTATAATTAGAAGAGCATCAGCAGGAGAACAATGTCCTGAAGATGTAATTGGCAACATTTACATTCTTCCGAATGAAGAACCAGGTTCTATTTTAAGGGATGCTCGTGAATTTTCTACATTATTGAACTCGTGCGGCAGAACGAATAAGGCATTATTAGGTATAGGCGTATGTTTGAAAAATGAAGAAGAAACAATTAAAGCTTTGAAAAATCAAAATTCATATAAAAAAGAAATTGTTAAAGCATTAAAATGGTATGAAAAAAATTCTAAATCAGATAAAATTATATGCAACGGGAATTATGTTATAATAAATGCTGAAGATAATGTTCTTTATACCATTATTGGAACAGTTGCTTCTATCCTTGCAAGAGGTAATGGTATTCCTAATAATACTTACATTTTATCAATGGCCCGCAACAGGGATGATAATCAAACCAAAATTTCTATGCGATATGCAGGCAAACCTTCACAAGAGATTGATTTGCATGCACTTATGACTAAGATTATTAGCAATCTTGGCGAAGGAGAAACTGGCGGTCATGCAAACGCAGCAGGCGCAGTAATTTGCAGTGATAATGAACAAAAATTTATTAATGAGGCAACTAAGGTGCTTGAACTTGTTCGACAAACCAAAGTTAATGTCAGTTTGTGTGCTCATATGCACTTTAATGTAACTAGAGGTTGCTGTGCTGATAAATGCCTAACATTGCACGGAATGACGTTAACTTTTGTGTTAAAACTTCATTTTGCTAAAGTATTATCTTGTTTAGAAATCCTTATAAATATAAACAGCTTAATTTCTCGCATGAAACATTCAATGAAAGTAGGTTTTAGTTTTGGTCTGACTTCTGCAGTAATTACAACACTTGGATTGATGATGGGCATGTATTCAAGCATAGGCACAAGATTAGCAGTTATAGGCGGCATTTTGACCATTGCAATCGCTGACGCTTTTTCAGATTCCTTAGGGATACACGTATCAGAAGAATCAGAAGGGATACACACAGAGAAACAAGTTTGGGTATCAACAATTACGACTTTTTTTTCAAAGTTGTTATTTGCACTAACATTTCTTGTCCCTGTATTAGTATTTAATCTTGAAAATGCAATAAAAGTAAATATTATTTGGGGTTTTATGGTATTGGGAACTTATAGCTATTATGTCGGCAACAAAAATAAAGACATGGCTACATGGTACGTTGTAGCTGAACATTTATTTATTGCAATTATAGTTTTATTTATTACTCATTTTATAGGGTTATGGATATCAGGAGTATTTGGGTGAAAACAATGAATGTGAAAATTATGCCTAAGTTAATATTAATATTTTTAATCTTAATTTTGATTGCAGGCTGTGCTTCTCCAGTAAATTTAACAGGTAAAACGAAAAAGTTTTCTATTACAGCAAAACAATGGTCATTTGAACCTGGGACTATTCGTGTTAATCTTGGCGACATAGTAGAGATCAGGTTAAAAAGCATTGACGTTACTCATAGTTTTATATTATCTGCTTTTGGGGTTAATGAAAAGTTAGAGCCGGGTAAAGAAATTAAAATTGAATTTGTTGCAGATAAAACAGGAGAGTTTAGCTTTTTTTGTAATGTTCCTTGCGGCAGAGGCCATAATAATATGAACGGAAAAATAATAGTGGCATAATAATAATTGCCTATAATTAAGATATTGTTAGTTTATAGTTTCATTAAAATATTATTCTGACAGATAACTAAAACAAAGTGCCTGTAAATAAACAATATCCTAATTAAAAAGATTTATAAAGTATAATTCCCCCATTATTAATATGGCCGGAACTTGGTTATTAACATTTACTATTATCGTTTCTCTTTTAGCTGTAGTTATGGCTTATTACGCAAAAAAATATTCCATTGATGAAACAAGAGATGTATTAAATTTTCGCATGCAGGGATTATTAGTTTTTGGTTTAGGTTTTATTTTGCATACATTTGGAGATTTTTTAAGTCCTGCCTATGGTGGAACTATTGAACTTATTCTAGAATCAATTGCCCACTTTATAATTATGGGATCATTTGTATTTTTTTATTTAGCGGCGCAATCTGCTGTAGAAGGGTCAAGGGGGTTATGGTTTAAATGACAGGGGTTGAAATTTGGTTATTCATTGCGCAAGCAAGTTCAATAATCACTTTTGTGATAGGATTATTTGCTTTTGGATCTTTAATAAAAGCATCGTTGCATCTTGATGAAGGCGGGTATAAATCTATGTTTATAGCTTTATCCGGAACTATTTTATTGATCGTTATTGGTGTAGCCTCAATGGCATTATATCATCTTTCCGAATCATTTGATAAATTAGCTGAATTAGGTGAGATTGTAGAATTGGGATGGTACACCTTTACATTTGCAGGTTTGTGTTATTCAATGTATGCGTCATACCGTGTGATTAATTATCTTAAAAAGTTTTCAAGGTTCAATGTAAAAAATTCAAAAAAAATTAAATCTTTATAGATTTATCTGAAAAGTAAGTTAATGTCGGGATTAAATCATTTGCCTTTTTTTCTTTAACAATGATTAAAAACATTAGAACTTCTAAATTTCTTGCTTTATTTATAAGGAATTGAACAAATTTCTGAATCTTCACAAGCGGGTCATATATTAAAAGTATGTTCAGGGAATCAAAAAGTATATATTTCATGTCAGTATTATTACAAACCCCTGACAAAGCAATTGATAGCTCTGTTAATGATTTACCGTTTAATGCTATATGATTATTTTTATTTATGGATTTACCTTCCCAGTCAATAAACAATATCTTTTCAGTGTCAATATTTAATTTTGAGCACATTTTTAAAACAATGGTTGATGGCTTGTTTAATGATACATATATTCCAGGCAGTTTAAACTTTCTATTCAAAAATGCCGCAAGCTCAATACAAGTTTCATTATATTTATTAGGTTCAACAATTATAGTATAAACTCCATTATCATAATCAATTTTTGAAAGAAAATTATTTAAGATTTTATTTTGTATCATTTTTATTAAATACTTCTTTTGAGGTTATTTCTTTCAGACTTAACCTTTCTCTTTTTTTGTGAAAAGCGCCTTTGGCTTCATAACCCAAAGCCAGTATTAGTGGCACATAATCTTGTGGCATAATCCTTAATAGGTTTTTAACACTTTCTTGTTTAGGCGTAATTATACAAGAATCAATGCCTAAACTTGTTGCTTCTAAATTCATGTTTAAAATTGTCATGCCAATACTCATAAATGAATCATAAACTCCTGAATCTTTGCCCTTGTAACATGCGAATTTTTTTCCAATGCAACGTTTTTGTAATAGAACTCCAGCAATCATTACAGAGGGCTCATTATGAAAATCACCATAGTTAGCAGTCATTATTAATTTTTCAATTAAATAATTATTTTTAATTATAATAAAGTGCCATGGTTGACTATTGCTACAGCTAGGCGCCCATCTTCCTGCTTCAAGTATCTTTTTTAAATCCGAATCTTTAATTTTTTTATTGCCAAACTCATATGTGGTTTTTCTTTTTTTAGCAAGTTCAAGGAAATTCATATCCATTCACCAATTATTCAACAGACTTTTTAGTATATAAAACCATAGGTTTATATAATTAAATTTTATCTCCAAAATTATGTTGCTTATTGACCTAAAAACAAAACTAAATCCTGATTTGTATAATGTGCTTGAGGGAGAAGGCATTAATGAGTTAAGGCCTTGTCAGATTAAAGCAATTGATAGGGGGGTGTTAGATAATAAATCGTTATTAGTTTGCACTCCAACTGCATCAGGTAAAACACTGGTAGCTGAGTTTGCGAGTATGCAATCAATCTTGAACAAAATCGGCAAAGCTATTTATATTGTGCCATTAAAAGCTTTAGCTAATGAAAAATATAAAGAATTTAAAAGAAAATATGGCCATCTTTGCAAGATTACAATATCAATAGGCGATTTAGACAAGGCTGAACCATATTTACAAGATTATGACTTAATTATTACAACTTCAGAGAAATTAGACTCTTTACTTAGGCACCATTCTCCCTGGGTTAAAGATGTTAATACTATAATCATTGACGAAATCCATTTGTTAAATGATGTAACGAGAGGCCCAACTTTAGAAATAATAATTACAATGTTAAAACGTTTATTAAAAAATATTCAGATTATTGGACTTTCTGCTACAATCGGAAATCCCCGCGAATTAGCGGAATGGTTAGAGGCAGAACTAATACTCGATTCTTGGAGACCGGTAGAACTTAAACACGGGATTTACTTAGAAGGCCAAATTAATTTTTATTAGGTAATGTATTATCTTTATAAACAAAAGAGTGTTTGCTAGTAAAAATGGAGTTTCCAGGAATTCCGATGTTCTATTCAATAATTTCAGGGGCTAACGAAGGGGGCAATTTTCTACTAACCAAAAACAACGATGGGGACAAATAATGAAACTGAAAGGGACAAACTGGTACCCCTTTATCGATTATCTATTTAGTGTCCATTAATTTATCTCCTCTTGGTTACTATATTTTGAAATTTATCTCTTATCTCATTAACCTTTTTCTCATTTAGTTTTATAAGAATTGATTTGCATTTAACTAGAAATTTAGGAGCCTTCTGAATCATCTTGTTATATTGTTCATCTGGAACAGTTCTGTTTATGTAATATTGAGAATCAACTCTTGCTTTTAATGAATCTTCAATAAAATCCAACTCTTTCTCTTCAAAATATTCTTTAAGGAATCTTTTCGCAAATTCAATAGTACAAGAGTGAATTTCACTTTTTACTCCTAATTTCATTAGAACAGCATACAATGAGAAATAAACTGTATAATACGCCGTTGAAATTTTCCAATCTTTGATAATGTTTACTCTCATTGATTCAAGAGCTTCTTCGGCTTTTTTGATATAAGCATTAGCCAAATTAGAGTTTGGCTCAACTAAACTTAATCCTTCTTTTTTTACTGCACACCATTTGATTTTATCCATTTTTGAAGACTGCCTGTATAAATTGTTCTATATTTAGAAAAATTACATGGTTTTTTAAAACTTCTTTCAGAAGAATATCCCTAGTCAGATTTTTCTCAAATGTTTTCAGAGGATAACATTTGATACTTATTTCTACACCTAAATTTTTTGAGACTCTTTTTATCTCATCATTATTATAACTTCCTGCAATAAAAATATCTAAATCAGAACCTTCTTTTTCCAAACCTTTAACATAGCTTCCAAAAATTATTCCTATCCCTTTTATATGGGGAGTTATTTTTTCTATAATCTCTTTGATTAAAAGCTTTTTCTCTAAAAATGCAATTGCTTTATATTGTTCTACAAAAGCAAGATACCTCAGAGTAAACTCACTTGGATTTAACTTAAATGTTTTAATTTTTCCTCTAGTTTTTGATTCAATAATCCCCTTGTCTTCTAAATCCTCAAGAATAAGCTGTGCTGTTCTTGGACTTATCTTCAATAATTTTTTAACTTCCCTAACATAATACTCTCTGTTAAAATCATTTGTAAATAGAGATAATACTTGCAATGTATTTTCCGTGAATTTAATTTTTTTATACATATGTATGATTAATAATACATTTAATATATAAAGCTTTTGTTTACTCAAAAAATAACAAACGACCCCCTAAATGTTCTTTTTAGAAAAGAACCAAAACAAGACCCCCCCTTCTATCTTCTTTTTGTAAAAAGAAGCAAAAACACGACGGAATTCCTCTCACGAACGACTAAATTAATGTCTGCTTCGCAGTAATTGATATTAAAGTAAATAAATGCACAGAGAAAAAACTATTTCTCCGGCACGCCAGAAAAGTAGTTTCTTTTCTGTGCGAACTACGGCACCTATCTGATTCCCACAAAAATTAAGAATTTTTTGGGCACGAAAATCTTTGATTTTCTTGTGTTCGGCAGTAAGAAAACTCTGCGGATTTACTTTGTAAATTCTTGCCTCGCCCACTTCGTAGGCTCGGTCGGCTATTAGGGTTTGTGCTATCGGTGATTGATTAGAAAAAGCATTAGTATTACAACATTTAATAACTAAATATCCCTAATTATTTTAGCTAAATACCACATTTTTAATCCTAACTTTTACCAATTACTAATCTATTAGAAAATACTTTATGTAATTTGCCTGATTTTGTATGAAATTTAACCATTGCAAGCGGTAATGAAAATTTTCCTAAAATGGTTAATCTTGATTTGATGCGGTACACAATTAACCTGTCTTCATGCGCATCTAACTCTTCAACATCCCATTGCACAATTGTTGAACCTTTATGAGCATGTTTCATAATTTTCGAAGGTCTTAAAGTGCCAACATCATATTCACTTGTAACATTTGCTATATTAGGCACTTTATCAATAATTGTGATTCTTTCAATAGGCACGTGAGAAATGTTTTTTAGACTAAGCAAAACTTTAACTTCGGAAATACCGCCTTCTCTCATTTCAATATTTTTTGTTTCTTTTGTTATGACAATTGGCGATTTTAATTTAAGGTATAAATAATAGCTAATTACAGAGATTAATAATAAATAAAATATTGATCTATAACTATTATATAGTTCTAAATTAAAAACGCCGCCAGGAGCAAGTTGAACATTCCATACCCTGTATCTTTTATCATTTTCTTTAATTATTTGATTGGGGCTAGGATCACTAGACTCAAAAACATCGCTTAATAATGAAGTTTCAATTTTAATAATTTGTGATCTTGGCATGTTGCCGTCATTTGTATAAACTCTTTTTGAAGTTGTTTTTAAGAATCCTTTAATTACATTTTCAGTTAATTTATATTCCCCTGAATAATCAATGATTTCAAATCTTATTGGGTCTGGTTTAAATGTGTATCCTTCAATTATAACGGTACTGTATAAAGTATCAAATTCAGGAGGATGTAAAGGATCAATTTCCATTTGCACCTCTAATATTTGTTTGCTTAGCGGTTCAATAGAGGTTGACAAAATCTTTTTTATAATTCCGCTTTCAAGCCTAACTTCAACATTGGTAAGATCTTTTCTATTTTTATTTAAAAGCGCAATTCTTATGATGTTGTTCTCTCTTGGGTCAATTCTTATTATATTGTTCTCTCTTGGGACAATTTCGTTTGGAAATTGAATATTTGTTGTTATCTGCGGGAAATATTCTTGATCATTGGGGTTTATAGATTTTATATATATTGGTAATCTAATTGATTGTATTTTCTTTGAACTAACCTCTTCAACGTTTATAACAACATTATGGAAACCCAATCCAATTTCAGAGATTGGTTTAAGTATGATTTTTGTCGTAAACGAATCCCCTCCATTTACACCATTAATTCCACTGAAATAATCGCTTAATGGTTCAGTAGTATAACTTTGCCATAATCCGATATCACCAAAAGTTAATCTGTAATCCTGGCTGTTAAATAAATTATTTTTAATAATTAACAAAAATTTGGCTTCTTGATCGATATTAATTTCATCCAAGAGGACTTGTGTAGAAATGTCAAAACTTTCTGCAACAACAAATGTACTGCAAAGAATCAAAATTACAAATATTAAACCCAAGTTATATTTAACCACTTATCCTCATCTAATTTTAAGTTAAAGTTATATTTAAAGTTTATTATAAAGAAAAAAGTAGTGTTTAAATATAGATAATGGGGTCCCGAGGAATTTCGTATAGAGTTAATTATTCTGAATTTCGAACCCCGGTTGCCAGCGCTTCGGCTTAAACCCAGTTGCAACAAAAGTTCCTTGAAAAGACCCCGGGCTGGAGTGATACCAAGCTACACTAGGACCCCATATTTGGATAGCGCCATTAAAATCTATCAATATAGCAAGATTAATAAATTTATCCTATCCAAATTTTAGCGATAAGCATGAACAAAACACCCAATATAAATAAAATAAATGATATCACTGAACTTTGATGTTTATTATCCTTTTTAAGACTGGGAATTAAATCTGATGCAGATATGTATACAAATCCGCCTGCAGCAATTGGTAAAAGAAATATTGTATTAATACCATCTCCTATAAAATATCCTATTAATCCCCCAATAACAGCTGTAAGTTGCGCGCAAAAACTCATAAATAAAGCTTTAAACTTATTCATTTTACTATATATTAAAATTGCAAAATTACCCATTTCTTGCGGTATCTCGTGTGATATAATAATGGCAGTAGTTAACCATCCAAAACTAATATTTACCATAAAACTTGCTGCTATTACTATTCCATCAATCATGTTATGCAAACTATCACCAACCAAAACTAAATATGAAGTTGGCCTGACATCACAAATACCATTATGGCAATGGTGCCAGAATAATACTCTTTCAAGCAGATAAAATCCCACAAATCCAGCCATTAAATATAACATTCCTTCCATAGGCGTTAATATTTGCAGACTTTCTTCCATTAAATGAAAAAATGCTCCGCCTAATAATGTGCCTGCTGAAAAAGCAACTAACCAGTAAACTATTTTTTCAAGTAATTTTTTATTTAGGCCCAGTGTAACAACACCAATTAGCCCAATTAATCCAACAATAAATGTTGCTAATAATATTTCGTATAAAATTTCCATATTAACTGAAAGAGTTTAATCTATTTAAAATTCTTTCGTCTTTTTAATTTCAATGCCTAACTCTTTAGCAAGGGTTTTTATCTTTTCTTTATGTTCACCAATGCCTTTCCAATCTGCTATTATTAAATCTGATTTAGGCATGGTCTTGTCAAGCGCTTGTTTTAACATTTCTTTGTCCAGATTATCCAGCATGTATTTTGGACAAACATGGCCTATTGCAATATGAGTATTAAGTTGTATTTTCTTAAAGTTGGGCGCATGGTGCGGGCCACCCAGGCCTACAGCGGTCCGAAAAATTATAGGGTTAAAATTCACAATATGTTTTACAATTTCTGCATTAATTTTGCCAGCTTCATTTATACTCCATTCCGTAGGCGATGAACCTATTTCGATGAATATTGAGGGTTTTTTTATAAATGGACCGTGATGAGTGCATTCCTGTATCACATCAAATCCTTTTAAATCACAAAGTTCAGTCATTTTCTTGAAAGCTTCTTTTAGATATAATGCCGGAGCAATAGCTAACGTTTTTTCCCTGCCGCCTAATTCCGCTTTGCCCCAGTTTCCCTGCGTATGCAGAGATAATGATTTAATACCGGATGCTGAGCTATGGGTAGTTATGAATAAGAACATATCCGCATTAACTTCCGTATCAATATTTTCGCAATAGACGCAAGTATGTTCCTTTGGAAAATTAACATGATGAATAAAGGCATTGCTTGGCAAATCAGTTAAATATTTTTCTACATTTTTACTTGCCGGGTCATTAAAGATTAAGATAGCAAATTTCATTTACCCTATCAAACTACAAAGATTTATAAATCTTTATATCTTATTAATTTCATATGAAGTTTACATTACACGGCGCAGCCCAAGAAGTTGGCAGGTCCTGTATAGAAGTTACATCACAAAAAAACAATTTTTTATTCGATTGTGGTATTAAATTAACCGAAAATTTTTCAGATTATCCCAAACTAACACATCAAAAAGAAATTAATGCTGTTTTTCTAAGTCATGCCCATCTTGACCATTCAGGGGCTCTTCCCTTGTTTAATTATAAAGGTTTAAACTGCCCAATTTACACGAATAAAATGACTAAAGAGTTATCTAAATTACTGCTTAAAGATTCATTGCATGTTGAATTGTTAAAAGAACAGCATCCCGCTTATAATAAAGAACATGTTTATAACGTGATGGATTTAATGAAACATGTGCCTTATCAAAAACAACAAACTTTTAATGATTTGACTTTTGATTTCCAAGATGCAGGTCATATTCCGGGCAGCGCAATGGTTCGCGTGACAGCGGATAAAAAGAATATTGTTTATACTGGCGATTTTAACACCATAACTTCAAAACTTCTTATAGGTACAAAAGCTAATTTTAAAGGGATTGATGTTTTGATTACAGAAACAACATACGGAGACAGGCCGCACCCCTCAAGAACAGGGGAAAAAGAACAGTTTTTGGATACTGTAAAAAAAACAATCGATAAAGGGGCTTCAATCTTAATTCCGGCATTTGCAGTTGGCAGGTCACAGGAAATATTATTAATGTTAAAAGAATTAAAGTTAAAAGTCCCAATGTATCTCGATGGCATGTCAACAAAAGTGATTAAAACCTTCTTTAATGCCCCCCAATATTTAACAAATTGCGGAGATTTAAAAAGCATGTTAAAAAAAGTAAAATTTGTAAATACAGAAAAACAAAGACAAGAAATAATGAAAAAACAGGGTATCTTTGTTACAACTTCGGGCATGCTTGACGGGGGTCCAATAATGGCATATTTAAAACATTTTTATTTTGATAAAGATGCGGCATTATTACTTACTGGATATCAAGCTGATGGCACAAATGGCCGGCTTTTAATGGAAGAAGGCAATGTTTATCTTGATGGAACAAAAATTAAGGTTAAATGCAACTATCATAAATTTGATTTCAGCGCCCATGTTGGTTTAGATGGTTTAAAACAAACCGTAAAAAATTTTAACCCGGAACACCTAATTTTGAATCATGGAGACCCAGGCGCAATTCAGCATTTTGCAAAATGGGCAGTAGAAACTTTTCCGCATATGCAAGTTTATAAACCTAAAGTTGAAGATTGTATAGATCTTAAAAAGTAATCATTTAATTAACGTCAGCACTCTGTTGCGGAACTGAGTATATAACATATCAAGTACAATCTTTAGTGGTATAATACACCTTTAGTTGTATTAAACAAACAGATACACAGCCGGAGCTGATGTTATTTAAAATGGCGCAAGCAGTAACACATGTTTTAATCCCAATTATATTAGTTTCTTTATATCGTACATATTTAGCAAAACCTAAATTTTCAAGGTGGTATGTGCTATTCGCAGGGGTTGCAGGGTTATTGCCCGACTTGGATTATCCGCTGAGTTATATCTTTCCGGAATACTTTTTTCATGGAATGTTTCATTTAATGTATGTAGCATTATTATTTTGGTTTGCAGCGTTAATATTTAGAAAATTTAATTATCCTCGAAAATATTATTTAACAGCTATAATATTAGCTTTTGGTTTTACAATGCATTTAAGTTTGGACTGTATTGCTGGGGGTTACGAATTTTTTTATCCTTTTTCAGTTCTAAATTATTGTCCTAATATAATACCGAGCAATATCTGGCCAGGTCTTGACGCAGTTCTTTTAGTATTATGGCTGGCTCATGAATATTTTGAACATAAAATTAAAGCGTTTTTTTAATGATAATAAAAATGGCGTCTGACTTGCCAAATTGATCTTAGTTTTTATCTATTTAACAAGTATAGTTAAATGGCCCTTATCTTTTCCACATACAGGACATTTTCAATCACTAGGAAACTCGGATATTTTACCATCTTTTGCTTCGTCACGTATATCCGTTTTACAAAAATCGCATTTTATCTTTGCAATATCATCACCATTAAAATCTATTAGGATCAGTATCAATATCGACAATTACAGGCTGATTAATACTTAATGCTTTTTTTATTGCAGCTTCTAATTTTAGAGGCTCTGTTACTTTAATCCCAATTCCGCCGCAGTTTTCAGCAAACTTTGCAAAGTCGCAGTTAAGCAAATCAGTTTGCCAGTTTTGATATTTTTCAATTTTTTGTTCTTGCCTAATCATGCCAAATTGCTTATTATTAAATATAAAAATTTTTACGTTTAATTTATTTTTTACAGCTGTCATAAAATCGCCCATTACCATTGCAAAACCACCGTCACCAGTGATACAAACAGCTTCTCTGTTAGGATAAACCAGTTTAGCAACCATTGCGCCGGGAAAACCTGGACCCATTGCAGCTAAATAACCGGTCATTATCATTTTTTGAGTGTGTTTCATCTGAAAATTTCGACCAAACCACCATGAATTATCGCCAACATCAAGAGATATAACTGCATCATCTGGCAATAAATGTGACAGCATTTTAATTATATACTGCGGTTTTATTGGTTTTTTGCTTGAGTCTGCTTCTTTATTTAATTGTATTTCCCAGTTCTTTTTTAGACGCAACATTTTAAGCAATGTTTGTTTATTATCTTTAGTTTTCAATTCTCTTATTAATTTAGGTAAAGATTCAGTTATATTTCCCCATAAACCAACTTCAACTGGATACTTTTTACCAAGCGCCATTGCATCAATATCAATTTGCACAGTTTTCTTTTCCGGCAATAAAGTATGGGGCGCGTATGATGCCCCCAATACGATTAAGAGATCAGATTCTTGCACCATTGTTGTTGCTGCTAATGTGCCAATGCCGCCATGACAACCTGCGCAAAAGTTATCAATTTCATCAATAATGCCTTTAGCTCTGAATGTTGTAACAATAGGTGCGCCAATCTTTTCAGCTAATTCTTTTACATAATGCCCAAAACCCATTGCGCCGTACCCTGCAATGATAACAGGTTTCTTGGATTTATCAATAACCATTGCGGCTTTTCTTATCATGTGGCTGCAAGGGGTAACAGATTTGTTTGCAATCCTGCCTTCAAATGGTAAAATATTTTCATTGTATAGCAATTTTTGGATATCATTAGGAAAACTTATATGAGATACGCCTTTTTTTAATAATGCGTGTTTAATTGCTAATGTTGCTAATGAATTAGTTTGTTCTTTTGACATTAGCACTTCATTGAATACAGTTATAGGCTCAAAAAAAGAATGCTGGTCAATTTCTTGAAATGATTTTTGTCCTATAGTTTCTCTTGGCGCCAAGCCAGTTAATGCTAGCACAGGGGCATTATCAAGTTTTGCATCATATAAACCCGTTGCAAGGTTAGTTGCTCCCGGCCCAGCGATAGTTAAACATGCCGCAATATGCCCTGTTAATTTTCCATATGCTCCCGCCATAAATGCGGCTGTCTGTTCATGCCTAACTTGTATGTAAGTAATTTTAGAATTTTTCCTGCAGGCATCTACAAGACCTAATGATGATGTGCCTGGTAAACCAAACACATATTTAACTCCCCACTCTGAAATCTGGTCAATGAAAACATCCGATACAGTTCGTCCAGCAATTTTAACTTTACCTGATTCTTTCGACAGCAAAACAAATGCGTTTCGCTTTGCATTGCATACGGGGCAAAAAAAATCATCGCTAACTTTTTCAAAGGTTTTTCCTTCTTTAGTTTCGTCGTAAATCCAGTTACAAATAGTGCACCTATATTTACTCATGCATAATTTTAAAGAGATTATATTATATAAAGTTTTAGTTTTTTTGTCGGTGTATAGCTTTTGTCAGTTTAGTTGTGTATATAATTATGAAAAATAAGTCAAGCTTAAATGGATTATATTAAAATCTATTTTTACTATTGACTATTCCTTTCTTTGCATCTTTGGATAAATACCGGGGTTCATAAATACTTTAGAAGTAATTACTGCAAGTCCTTTTTGCGCATTTTTCATTTCGTTTGAATGCATTTGTGACATTCCGATGCATATTAATTCATCTTTTAATGTCATAACAGCAACAAGTTCGTCTGCCTGTATTCCTGTTTCTATTTTTGCAATGCCCGGTGCGTTTAAATTTGCGCCGTTGCATAATGTATTAACAGTTGAATCAGTTACCCAGATTTTAAATAAATGTCCAACTCCGGTTTCAAGAGGCAAAATCATTTTTTTAAGTAATCTTTCGTTGCCTTCTTCTTTATATATTTGAAACCCATCAGTTAAATTGTGCAATGTGACTGCATCCTTCTCTTGAAATGGTCCGGCTTTGCTTCTTCTAAGTTCCGCCATATGGGCGCCAGTTTTTAATTTCACGCCGATATCAGTGCATAATTTTCTCATATATGTGCCGGCCTGGCATCCAACCCTCATTAACACATCCTGGCCGTTATTTTCAATTATGTCAATATAATATATTTTTCTATATCTCCACTGTCTTTTAACAGCAGATTTAATCGGGGGAAGCTGTTTAATTTTCCCGATAAATGAACGGATAGTTTCGGTTAATACATTTGTATCAATTTCTTTGTGCACATGCATCAGCATAATATATTCTTTCCCTGCCGGCAACAATGCTTGAACAATTTTTGTTCCTGTACCGAGCGCAACTGGAAGTACACCAGTGACATTAGGATCTAATGTGCCTGAATGCCCGCTTTTATTAATACCGAGAATTTTTTGCACATATGCCGAGACTTGGTGAGAGGTTGGTCCTGCAGGTTTATCAACAATAATAATCCCTGATTCAATTAACTCTGAAATGGTTCTATCTTCTGGCCTTTTTCCATAATTAGCCCCTGTTTTAGTATCCCTTTTAATTAAAACCGTTTTTTCTATTTTTTCAAAAGGCAGCAGTGTTTCCATTTTTACAGAAGACCATTCAATAAGAATAATCTTTAGTCAATTACATTGACTAAATACAGAAATTTTCGCTTCCTGTATATAACGCCCGATTCACATCAAGCAAAATCTACTCTTTCTGAGCATCTAAATCTTTCTTTAAAGTTTTTTTACCTTTTTTAACAGCAGGTTTAGCTTTTTCAAGTTTTTCTTCTAACTTTTCTTTTGCAGTTTCTGTTTTTTTAACATCATTTTTGGTTTCTTTTTTAGTATTTTTAGTTTTTGGTTCAACTGGTTTAGAGTGATAATCAAAGCCGGCTAATTCTGCTTCCACAACTCCTGCGGTTGTTTTAGTTACATTTACTAAAATGTGGTGAGGTGGTTTTTTAATGCCTCTTTCCCAAATTTTAAAGTTTAATTCTTTACCTAGTTTAATGTTCTCAGATTTCATATGTCTTGTTAAAAATTCCCGCACGGCTGTAATAGCCTTTTTAGATCTTCTGTACATAGGGGCTTTTAGCCATTCTTTTCTAAGCGGAATATTATATACCCGTTTTATTTCTTTTGTATCAGTTGCCATTTTTAATTAGTTACCATATTTTAATTTAGACTTTAGTTTTTGTTCTAGTCCAATGTCTTTTAACAGCAGTATGCCTGCCTGGATGAACTTTTCTGCCAATACCGTATATTTTTGGGACTGTCCAAAACGGCGCCCATTTAGTTCTTCTAAACAGTTTCGCTAATTTCAATTTCCGGCTCAGGTGCTTAAATCTTGCCATTTTATTTTCTTGTAATTTTAAAATCTTTTTTTTCCGAATTAATTTTCGACAATAATTCCTTCAGATAATCATCTTCTATAAAATTAACCTGCTTTGTTTGTATTGCTTGGGCTAAAACCATTAAGGTTTGTATCGCTTTTTCAGGGTGCGCAGATTTTAATATTGAATATCTTGACACTGCATCCCGGGTCATTTTTGATTTAACTGCAAATTCAATCTGTTGTATCTGTTGAAGAGCTTGTTGTTCTTCGGCGGCTTCATTTTGCGATTGTGCTTGTAATTGAGTTATTCTTTGTTGTCTTAATTGTTCTAGTTCGTCCATTTTTATTCTGAAGCATTAGCAGTTTCAACTATTTTTTCAGTTGCTTCTTTAACAGAAACTGCTGATTTTTCGGATTTAACTTCTTTTGAACCCAATTTTATATATAATGTTCCGGCAACTTTATCTAGAAAAGATTTTCCGGCAGGAGTAATAATCCTGCCTTTTCTGTTGCCTATTTGAGTTTGTTTGATAAACCCTGCTTTCTCCAATTGTTGTAGAATTTTTCGAATAATATTTCCTGAACCCCGTTTAAATCTTTCAGGTTTGTAACCCCTATTTTTTCTTCCGCCATATTTTTGCCTTAATTTAGATACACCAATTGGACCTAATATGTAAACACTCCTTAAAATAGCTGCTGCACGCACATACCACCAATCTTGTCTATATGGGGGTCTTTCCTTATGTACTCCAGTTTTTACGGAGATTGCCCATTCAGGAGGCATAATTGCCCCTACTTTTTGTAATTCAAGCCCGCTTTTTTCGATTAACTGGTTAATCTCTACATCATAGATAGTTGCCATTATTTTACACCATTATTTTGTGTTTTAGTTAGGTTTAGAATTAAGCTCGACTATATAAAACTATCTATTTGTTGTACGTAGAAAGCCTGCTTATCAAAAGTTAGTTTAGTAGCAATCAAAACTCAATAGTACCAATTACTATTTAGTATGAGATGAGGCATACATTCATTTCATGCATAATGCCCCTTTTTTTATCCATGAATAAGCTACAATTCCATTTTGAAAAACAACTAATTGCCTAACAAAGTCTTTTTTA
>JAGVYF010000007.1 GCA_018303425.1 Candidatus Woesearchaeota archaeon
AATTAACTATTTTTGAATTTACCTCGCCGTAATACCCCACAGCTTGCTGTGGAATGAGCGAAGCGAATGGTGGGATAGGCGAGGTTATATCGTTTTATTATTCTAATTGTTTTAATTTTATTTAGTTTTTCAGTCAATGCTATAAATTCATTTGATGTGGATTATAAAGTTTAGGTCCACGCCAGTTATGATGCAAACTTAGTTGTAATTTATTGTAAACTTTATTAACTTGAGAAATAATTTCATTTTGTGTATATTTGTTCATGTTTTTCACCAAAAAAACTATGGCAGTATACACTTTTATTCTTTTCGAAACAGAACTCGCCAATGAAAACCTTTATATATACAAAATATTTAATTTAGATATATATTGAGGTGAATATAATATGAATAAGAAAGGAGATTTATCATTATCTGTTAATACTATAGTAATTATTGTTTTAGCAATTACATTATTGGGTCTTGGATTAACATTTATCCAGACTTTAGTCGGGGGAGCAGCTGATAAAATTGGGGGGTACATTGATGTCGTAGATCTAGCAGAGAAGCCGACTTCATCTAACCCTTTAGTTGTGCCAAGGGAGTTAGAAGTTAAATTAAATTCAAACAAGAACGTTAATATTGGTTTTTATAATAAAGGTCCAGCTTCAGCAACTAACGTTAAGCCAATACTCGATGAATGTATAACATTAACAGATGACACAGCTGATGGGACTATCACTTTAGTTTCACTTAAAAAAGATTCTGTCGCTCCAAGTGAAAGTCAAGGATATAAGGCAGTCTTAACTGTTGAGGACGTTCCTGAAGGAAACTATATCTGTACATTGACAATGGAAGCAAGTTCAGATGAAAGTAACCTGCCAAGTACAGATTTTTACCTAAATGTTATATCATAGGTGGTTATAATGAAAAAAAGATTAGCCCAAGAACATCAATTTGAAATATTGCTTTTAGTGCTTGATAAGGTATTATGGCTAGGTTTTGGTATTATGACATTTGGTCTTTATAAGATGACAAGTACAGGCATTGTAAGTGAAGGTTTAAACTATCTTATTGCAGGTATAATATTATTAACAATATTTGTTTGGCTATTAATTAAAGAATATCATTTTTAGAAATATGATAACAAAAAAAGGGATGGAATTATCAATTCAATTTTTTGTTCTTTTAATTTTAGCATTAGTCATTTTTGGTTATTCTATTAGTTTTATATATGAATTATTTAGCCAGGCTTCAAAACTCGAAAGCATGGCATTTGACCAACTCGATAAACAAGTAGAATTAATAACTTGTGGAACTCAGCAAGTATGTCTAGGCACTGCAAGAAAAACAATTACAAGGGGTTCTTTTAAGATTTTTACAGTTAGAGTTCTTAATTCGAGAAATGAACAATCTGACTTTTCAATGGTGGTTGAAGATTCAGGTATAAGGCCGGAAGGAGCAGGATTCCTGTATTTTAAACCGAACTCCAGGGATTTTACACTTGGGGCTGGCGAAATTAAAACTGTGGGTATCGGGGTTGAAGTGCCTGCAACAGCAGTTTCAGGCAATTATGTATTAAATGTGAAAGTTACTTCTGATAATTTACAATACGGGGGTTTGCCTGCGTATAAGATTAACGTAATAGTGCCTTAAAATTTTTGAGAACCTGGTTCTTTATTTCATCAGCTAAACTATTATCTTTATTGAGGATAAGTTTTATTGAACTAGGTTTTTCTAAAACATTTTTTAATAAGTTAAGTTTATCACCTTTTTCTAAGGCTTTGCCCATTGCAAGCTTTAACTTTTCCGGGATAAATAACTGGATAAAATAATCCCCAAATACGAGCGTATCATTCGGCAGATATTCTTTAAGGTTTTGCACGTTTAAACCCATTTTTTTATAGAATTCTTTAGCATTCTTTTCAAGCAATGAATTTCCTTTAAACATAAAATAAAACCTGTGTCCTCTCTCTAATAATTTTTTGTAATAATTATATTCTGCTCTTAAATAATATATTGATTTCCACTCGTGGCTTACTTTGCAACAAATTATATCATTTTTCTTTTTGGTTAGATAATTTTTCATAAAATAATAAAGATATTTTTCAGCGTCAAATATAGTTTCAAAGTTAAGAATCATTATCTCCTTACCCGAGTTTGCTTCTTTTAGCCCAAATCTCTGCAGTCTTTGTTTTGTATAATAATTAGTTTCAACAATGTCTGTAAATGATTGGACTTTTTTGACCCATGCGATATTTATCTCATATTTTCTCTCTTTTGATTTTAATACTGATAATTCAGTTAATTCTTTTACAGCCTTATATACTGATTGATAACTTCCTGAATAATTATACTCCTTTTTTATTGCATAATAAATCTCTCGCAAGCTAAGCGACCATTTATTTGTTAAAATGTTAATAACTGCATCTTTGCTTGTTTTGGGTTTATTTTCAAGATCAGGGATTAGAATTTCAAATGCCATCAAAAATAATAATTTGATTAAATTATAAACCTTTTGGTTTATTTTTAATTAAACCAAAGGTTAATCATTTCTTTTTTGATTAAGTTATTCAAAGGTGATATATTATGAAAAGAATGATAGTAGAAGGAATGGATAGAGATAATGTAGGGTTGAATTATTTAATTGATGTTAAAAGCTACAGATTGGGCCTTGTTGGCAGGATTGATTCTGAAGGTAATTTTTTTCAGGGAAATAATCCGAGATCAATTGAGCAGATTATTAAGGGTGGAATTGTTCCGGAATCAACACAAACAATAATTATGGAAGATGGCAGAGTTTATAGTTGGGCAGAACAGGATAGGCTTAAGGCAACATTAAATGATTTAAAATCTGCCTGCGGATTTGAAAATGCTTATAAGCTGATTCAACAAAATCCTTCTAAATTTTATAGGTAAGCAAAATGAAATTTCCTTGGCACAAATATAATGAACTTGAATTGGAGAGGAGAAACACTCTCCAAGTTTTTATTACAAACCGATGTAATTTAAACTGTTCAGGATGTTTTGCCAGAAACATGATGGAAGATAAGCAGCACATATCTTTGGAAGAATACAGAACCGTTTTAGTTGAGTTTATCCGAAAAGGCGGAAAACAGATTAATTTATTGGGGGGGGAACCATTTTTGCATCCAAATTTAAAGGAAATTCTCAAGCTAAACGAGAAATTTAAAATAAAGACCACAATCTACACCAATGGTTATTTCCTAAATCAATTAACAAAAAAAGATTTATGCAATGCAAAGTTAAGAGTTTCAATATACTCAAAAAATAAAAACAAAGGCGTGGAAAATATCCCTAAAACTGATTTAAAGTTTGATGCTAACTTTATGGTTTCAGCAATTACAACCGTAGAAGAATTAGTGGAATGCGCGGATTATGTTGAAAAAAATTGTGACTGCAAAACTTTTTTTATTTCTAGCATTAGGGAGCTTGATAATCCGAGACAAGAATTCTTCGATGATACAAAGATTACAATGCCAGTTATTAAGTATAAGGAATTAGTGCATGATTTTTTAAAAAAATATGACGGGAATCTGAGAATTGATATTTCAAAACGCGGAGTTTTTGAAAGCGCAAAAACTTTGCCTGATACAAAATGCAGGTTTGCTAATTATTTTATCGGCGGTAAGATTATTCAATGTCCGTTTGATATTGCAAATCAAAAATTTCAAAATGGCTACGAGTTTAACATTAGGCCTTGCCAGCACAACAATACCTGTTTAATGTCAAAGATTGTTTTAGAAAAAATCACTTAACAAGTTTCTTAGGCATGCATTTCCATGAATAAAATAGACCTGTAAGTGATAAACCTCCGAATGTTAAAAAGATATTTTTTACAATTGCAAAAAAAAATTCGTCCGGAAACATTCGTTTCATATTGCTTACAGCAGGATCAAACATCCATGTGCCTGCTTTAAAAAAAATTTGATGGAAATATATAAATGCAGTCTCAAATAAAGGTATAAGTAATAATATTGCTCCAAATAAAATTATAGATAATAAAGAGCCCTTCATTAACAGCGCGTAAAAATCATTTTTTACAATGAAGATTCCAGTTAACCACATAACTGCAAGGAAAATTAATAGGTTAGTTCCCCCCTGCATTAATACCCTGACGTCGCGAAGATGCTCTTTTTCTGCCCGATTATAAAAATTGTCTTCAATTAAATTAGAACCATCTTTCAGATAGTAAATCAGTTCACTATTCTTAATATTAAGTTCTTCTTTAGTTAAGTCAAAACCAGAATAGACATCAAATTTTTCAAATTGATTTTGAAAATATGCATCGTTATACATCCAGTAATAAAAACTTGAAAATAATAAAATTAACGGCAACGTGATTATCATATACCATTTAACAAATGCATTATTTTTGTTCATCTTATTCAATTTTAACCGGTAAAAACCTAAGCTCAACTTCCATTTGGTCATATGTAGGATATTCCTCAACAATTGCTCTTGTATACTGCTTAAAAATCTTCACAAGCCTGGGGCCAGTAATGATTCTTAGCTTTAAAGAATCAATTTCGAGCATATCATCCCTTATGTTATACTTTTTTTGAATTTTTTCTTTAAGTATTTTTAGCTTTTTTAATATTTCCTCTTTATTGGCTTCTTGAATCTTTTTTCTATATCCTGCGCCAGGCCTAAGTTCTCTTAAAAATATAGCGCCCCTAACTAATGTGCCTTCCGGGGTTACAATATCAAATTTTCTCTTTACAGTTTTGGCCGTTCGTTTTATCCTGTTAGAAAGTTGAACTTTATCCTTTAATTTAGATGTGCAATAATGTACAATTAACTTTTTATCACTGCAATATTTTAATAGTCTTATTGCAAGTTCTTCGCTTCCAGATATTCCGTAGGAGACATCATCTTTTACTGCCAAATCTCTTCTTCCAAGCTCAGCAGAGTTTGTTTCTGAAATTTCAAGTTCGTTCAAATTCAAAAATTTAATTTTTCCATCTAGGTAATCTATCATTTGTTTTATCTCTTTTTCTTTGCCAGGCACTACCGGGATTTCAACACCAACATCCCAGCCAAAGTCTATGGCCTGTTCAATTTTAACCCATTCATTGGGTTTATCAAATTCTGGATGAAATCTTATTTCATCCAGTCCAGCTTTATATAATTTAACCATCGTTTTATGTGTCAAAAGCAGCAATGGTGTATAAAGATGTATATGAAAATGTTGTCCATACTCTTTTTTTAACAATTCAATATAATGTATTGTCCTATCAAGCTTTGATAAAGGGTCTCCCCCCGTAATTCCGCAACCGCGGGCGCGCATACTATTGCATTCAGCGAGTAATTCAGAATCTTCAAGGATAGGCCGTTCATTGGCCCAAACTTTGTCTTTATTCTTTTTTTCCGTAGAAAGTGGACAATAATAACAATCTTGGCCACAAATGCCTGTAACAAACATAACTAATTTTTTACCCTGTACGCACATATTACAACCTCTACAAAGATTGCCAACACACTTTGAATAATATTTAGTGTTTTCTATTTTTGACATATAACTTAAAAACTAAATCTTCTATATAAACTTGCTGAATAATAACTGCTTAAGTGTCCCAATTAAATAATAAGAACACTGATTATTTGTTCAACTCATTTTAACAGCAGGGTCCAGAAATAACTTAATAAATCACCCTCCTGGCTGCAAAGATATTTGATTTCAGGGTTGAACAGATTTTAGACGCTAATTCGTGCATCTAATTATGAGGGGAATTTGGTTATACCATTTTAATTACATAAGGACCTTCTTTTTTATACCCTAATTTTTTAATATAATACTGGCGCGCACCAATACCGGATATAACTACTACTTTGTTTCGTCCATAAGATTTAATTATTTTTTCTGCAGTTTTCATTAATTTTAATCCTAGCCCCTTATGTTGAACTTTACCTTTATCACCAATTTTAATTGCTTCGCCATATATATGCAATTCCCTAATTAAACCGGCGCCTGAAGTAATTTCACAGCGCAATGATTGGGAAGGAAATCTAAGCCTGCAAAAACCCAATAAACAATCTCCTATATCTGCGGATATAAAAAATTCTTTGCCATGGGATGCGTCATATTCTTTAATATTAATTTTAACATGGCCAGAAATTTTTCCATTAGGCTGCCTGCACCTTATACATCTGCACTTAATGTTATTCTCCTCCATGATGGAAGCAACATATTGCCGCAGGTTAGTTTTATCCACTCCGGCAGAAGTCATATAAGTGGGAATATCGCGCTGCACTCTCATAATTCTGCAATATTCCGGAACATATCTTTTAAATTTGGCAATAAGCAGAGCTGCTTCTGAAGTTGTTAATGGTTTAAATTTATTAGCTTTCCATAAATTATATAATTTAGTTTCCGGCATTACCATGCAGGGATAAATTTTTAACATATCCGGCCTATAATCAGAGTTGCTAAACAATGACGCCATACCTGAAAAATCCTTTTTTGGATTAAGTCCGGGTAAACCCGGCATATAATGAAAGTTTAATTTAAATCCCAAATCTTTTAATGCGCGAATAGATTCAATATTATCAGCCACAGTATGTCCGCGGTTAATATATTTTAAAGCAGAGTCATAAACTGACTGTATTCCTATTTCAACTCGCGTAACGCCCAGGCTGAGCATCCTATTACCATGTTTAAGTTTGCCATAATCCGATCTTGTTTCTACAGTCATGCCGATACAACGCACAAACGCTTTTTCATTTTGTTTCTGTTCTTTAATAAGTGTGCTGCGACCCTTCAGTTTTAATATTTTTTTATGAACACTTTCAATCCTTTCTTTTGAGCCTATATTTCCCGGAAGTTCAAAAAACTGTTTAAACTCTAAATAATCAACTTTACCTCTTTTGATAAACAGCGCAGAAAAATCGTTCATTGCTTTCAAAGCATACATCACAAAGTTTTTTTGGTAATTAAAGTTAAAACTTGGGAATGTGCCCCCCATTATTATCAATTCAATTTTATCAAAATTGTGTCCTGTTGCAATATACTGTTCCAGCCTGTTAAATACTTGTAAATATGAATCAAAACAATTTCGCAATGCCCTCATTGCAGCAGGTTCTTTCCCAGTATAAGATTGCGGGATGCCTTTGGAAACATTGCTAGGACACATTATACATGCGCCATGCGGGCATTTCTCTGGCCGGGACATAATAGCTATAACTGATACTCCCGACATTGTGCGCGTTGGTTTATTTTGCAGAATTTTTAGTTTAGGAATATCTTTATTAGCAGCATGCATTAGTATTTCTGTATCAGTTGGCGGCCTTTTTAAACCATATTTTTTACATAATTGATTTTTTAATTTAGATAGCTTATTCTTGTCTGGTTTTTCTTTTTTCAGGATACAAAATAGTTCATTATAATAATCTAGGGGCATACAGCCTATATACGCAGTTTTATTTATAAATCTTGGTGTTAGGCAGACCTTTTTGTATTTTTTCGGCAAGTGGATTTACTTAATCAATTTTTCAAGTTCATCAACTTGTTGAGCAACATAATCAAACCCCTGCTGCCAGAATTTTTCAGATGCAGGATTAATCCCGAGTTCATGAAGAATCTTTATTGGGGGCATTGAACCCCCCTGAGATAACATTCGGATATATTTAGGAATAAATGATTTTCCTTCTTTCTTGTACATTTCATAAAGCGCAAATACCATTAAATTTCCAAAGGCATATGCATAACAATAGAATGGAGAAAAGAAAATATGCGGGACGTATAACCATTCATATTTAAAGTCTTTTGGTACATTTACAGCATTTCCAAATTGCTCTTTTAAGTTTTTTAAATAAATTTCGCATAATTCTTTAACAGTGGCGCCGTTGGCAACTGCTTCATGCGCATCTTTCTCAAAAATTGTAAAAAATATTTGTCTTGCGATAGTTGCATATATATCGTCTAATTTTGAACATAACATATGGATTTTTATAGATCTATTTGTTTCATGTTCAATTAAACTTTCGCTTAATAACATTTCTCCAAAAACTGATGCAGTTTCAGCAAGAGGTAAAACTGGATGAAATGCAAATATGTTCTGTGAAGATGCCAGCATTGAATGCGCTGCATGTCCTAATTCATGGGCAAGTGTTGCTACGTCTCTTGCAGTGCCAGTATAATTCATTAAAACATAGGGCGTATCCTTTGGTCTTATGCTTGCACAAAATGCGCCGCTTTTTTTTGTAAGTCTTAATTCAGAGTCCAGATGTTTTTCATCAAGGACTTTTCTAATTAATTTTTCAATTTCAGGGCTAAACTTTTTGTAAGAGTCAAGAGTAAGGATTACTGCCTCATCAAACCCGTACTTACGCTCAGCTTTTCCGGCAGGAGCATAGAGATGGTACCTGTTCATTTTTTTAAGTTTCATTAATTTTGCCTTCAACTTAAAATATTTTTGGAAAATAGTTACATTTTTTTTACAAACTTTTAATAATGTATCAATTATATTATCTGGAAGGTCATTTGAAATATTTCTAACAGTTAAGGGGGATTTATAACCTCTTAAAGTGATGCACTCGTTTTTGTAATCTCTTATAACGGTTTGATAAATATATCCTAACTCAGAATCATATTCTTTGTATTTTTCAAGCAATAGTTTATACGCAAGTTCTCTCTTTTTAGGATTTTTATTTCTAACATATATACTCAATTCACTTTCAGTCTGATTTTTACCTTCGAATCTATACTTGAATCCTGTTTTCAGCATTTCATACAGGTCCACAAGAGTACCTGAACCAGTTGAGTCTTTAATGTTAATTATTTTTTCTTCCGCCTCAGTTAATGTATATGGTTTTAACTGCCGGCTTAATTTTAAATAATATCTGTATTCCTCTGCATTCTTCATTAACCTTTTTGCATTCTTTGTATCTAGATCTTTCCACCACAATGAAAAGAAAATTAATTTATTGTCAAACCCAGTTAAAATATCATCAATCTTGGATTCTAATGCTTTTGCTTCTTGAGATTTAACGTCAGCAGACGTCCATAAACTAGGAAATTGAGAAACTAACGAAGAATTTTCTTTAATTTCTTCTATTAATTTGATAATTGAGATAAAATCTTTTTCACTGAGAAAGGGGTTTAATTTTTTTTTATAAGTTTCTACTTTTTTAACTAATAATCTGGTTTTATTAAGTATTTTATCAATATCTTTAGGATTTTTAATTAAATCTTTCAAATTCCATTTAATTGATTGGTACATTTCTCATCACCTTTATCTGCACAATTAAAAATAGGATATATATTCCAACCAATAAAAATCCATGTTTTTTTGTAATTTCTTTATAATTAGTAAACAAGAGTATCAGCGCAGTTGTAAACAGCAATACCCCTCCTCCTATCAAGAAAGTTGTTATATCAAATATAATTGGGGCCATTGTTGCGCCTATTCCCAAAACTAAAAAATAATTAATCACTATTCCTCCAATTAAATTTCCTATCCCTATTTCAGTAACTCCTTCTAATACCGATTTTATCCCTACAATTAATTCAGGTGTTGTAGTTCCAAGCGCAACTAAAATTAAGCCTATGGAATAGTTTGGCACATTAAGTTTTGTTGCAATTTCACTTGCGGCGTATACCAGCCATCGCGCGCTCAATAATAATGCAGTTAACGTCCCGCCGAAAACAACAATATCTTTCCATATATTTTTAAATTTTACGCTCTCCTTTATTTTTCCAGTTTTGCCTTCTTTTAGTATCATTACAATTAAATAACCTGTCACTCCAATTAATAGTATTATTCCGTCAATTCTGGAATATTTTCCGTCTATTCCCAGGCCAACAGCAAATACCATCATTGCTAAAATGATAGCAACGGTTTTTTGTATAGATTTGTCAAATTTTAGCTTGCCTCCGATTATTGCCATCAATCCAATAATTAAGGACATATTCAGGATGCATGCCCCAACAACGCTCCCTAATACTAAATCGCCTTTACCTGCAAGTGAAGCAAAAATTGAAGTGCTAATATCTGGGAAAGCTGTGCCTATTGACACGACAACAAAACCTATTAAATAATCCGAAATTCCAGTTTGTTTTGCATAATGCGATATTGCAGTAACCGCGTAGTTTGCTGACTGGACGATTACAAACATTGCAATTGCGGCAATAATAAACAGCCTTATTAATATGCTTGTTTCGGAAAAACTGCTCGTTATAAACTCTAAAAGCAATAGAAAAATCAAAGTGCTTCCTGCAATGTACCAGCTTAATCCCCAACTGTTTTCTTTTTCTAAATTATGCGCCATTTTTTATTATATTATGTTTAGTTGAGTGTTTTCTCATTATTAACTTTATTATTTCAGCAAGCACTAATACTGATGATGATGCTAAAGTAATAAATATCCAATCATTAAAAGTTAATTTTACAACTTTAAATAATTTAGCCATAATTGGTATATAAATTATTGCTAATTGCAAACTTATTGAACATATTATAGCGACCCATAACCAACGATTTGAAAAAATTCCTTTTTTAAAGATAGATTCATTTTCTGATGTTGAATTAAGAACATTAAACATTTGGAGCATCATTAAAGTAGTAAATGCCATAGTTTGGGCATATTTTGCGTTGATTGAAGGGTTTGATTTATTGAATATTGTTAATGTAATTATCATCATCAACAATGCAATTGATGTCATTGTAATGATGTTGTATGTTGTCATAAGATGTTCATTTTTAGATCTTGGTTTTTTTTCCATAATATTTGAATCTGGCTCATCAATCCCCAGCGCAAGCGCAGGCAGTCCGTCCGTAAGCAAATTAATCCATAAAATTTGCACTGCCACTAACGGCACAATTATCCTGCCTGTTTCGTCATAAAACCCGATAATCATTGCTAAAAATATTGTTAAGACTTCTCCCAGATTGGAAGAAACAAGATAAAATACAAACTTTTTGATATTATTATAGATGCCCCGCCCTTCTTCCACAGCATTTACAATTGAATTAAAATTGTCATCTGTCAATATCATCTCCGAGGCTTCTTTTGCAACATCTGTGCCTGCAATTCCCATTGCAATGCCTATTTCTGCGCGTTTCAATGCCGGAGCATCATTTACGCCATCCCCTGTCATCGCAACTACATGTCCGTGTGTTTGTAAAGCTTTTACGATTCTAAATTTATGTTCGGGGTTAACTCTGGCATACACCCCTATGTGTTCAACTTCTTTTTCAAGATTTGCAGTATTTTCTAAATCCATGCCGGTTACAGCTTTGCCTTCAATATTGAGTTCTCTTGCTATTGCAATTGCCGTATCTATGTGGTCCCCCGTGATCATTACAACTTTTATACCTGCTTTTTTGCATTTTTCGATTGCAATTTTTACTTCTTCACGCGGGGGATCAATCATTGCCTGCAATCCTATAAAAATTAAATCTTCTTCATTATAGTTTCCATTTACTTCTTTAAATGCGAACCCTAATACACGCAAAGCCTTATTTGCAAAATGTTTGTTATGTTTTTCAATATTAAGCCTGTCATCACCTGTTAGTTTTCTAATATCTCCATTGACCATTATTCTTGAACACTTGTTAACCACATTTTCAGGTGCGCCTTTTGTGTACATTATATCTTTGCCATTTTCTTTATGGGTGGTGCTCATCATTTTTCTTTCAGAGTCAAATGGAATTTCACTTATGCGGGCATATTTCTTGTCTAACTTGCTTTTTATAATGCCTGCTTTTGCGGCAGAAACAATTAATGCACCTTCAGTGGGGTCTCCTAGCACTCCCCCGTTTAATATTGCGTCATTGCACAAAACTCCGCATTTAAGCAATAATTTAAAATTTTCAGGGTTTGACGAAAACTTTCCGTCTTGATCATACCCTATGCCTGTTACATCTATTTCTTCATTATTCGCATATATTTTTTGCACAGTCATTTCATTTTTAGTTAATGTGCCTGTTTTGTCTGAACAAATCACAGTGGTTGAACCCAAAGTTTCTACAGAAGGAAGTTTTCTGATTAAGACATTTTTTTTAATCATTCTTTGCACACCCAGCGCTAAAGAAATCGTTACGACTGCTGCAAGCCCTTCCGGTACAGCTGCAACTGCTAAAGCAATAGCTGTTATAAACATTTCTTCTAATGGCGTGCCTTTTAAAACACCTATAATAAATACAATAGCTACGACTGCGAGTACCAATATCCCCATCCATTTCCCTAATTGTTTAAGTTTATCTTGAAGAGGGGTTCGAGTTATTTCCTGGTTCTCAATCAATTGCGCAATTTTACCGATTTGTGTGGATTTTCCCGTTGCGCAAACAATTGCTTTTCCTCTACCCCTAGTAAGTATTGTTCCTGAAAATATCATATTTTTCTGGTCTGCGATTTCCAGATCAGTTTTTAGCATTTCACTTATTTTTTTAACGGGTGTTGATTCTCCAGTTAAAGTGCCTTCTTGAGCTTCGAGCGAAATTGCTTCCATTATCCGTGAATCTGCAGGTATTTTTTCTCCGGTCTCAAGCAATATTACATCTCCGGGCACTAGTAATGAAGCATCTATTTTTGTAGCTATTCCTTCCCTTAATACATTAGCCTGCAATCCTGTTAATTTTTTTAATGCTTCAATTGACTTTTCAGCTTTGTATTCTTGAAAAAATCCGAGTATTGCGTTGAGTAATAATATTATTCCAATGACGGCTGCATCAACATAACTATCAAATTTGTCTGTCTGATTTTCATATAAAAAAGCTAGAATTAAAGAGATTAAAAATGCTCCGATTAAAATATAAACTATGAAGGAGTTAAATTGTGAAAGAAAGATTTTTAGCGGAGAGGTTTGTTTAGTTCTTTTAATCTCATTTTTGCCATAATGCGCTAATGCAATTTTTGCTCTTTTATTAGAAATACCTTCTGATGATGATTGAAATTTTTTATATAATGATTCAATATTAGATTGGTAGAATTTCAATATACTCCCCTCTCTTTATTCTTTTTTTCAAAATTTACTTGTTGTTGGATTAAGAATTCTAGCCCATGGCTGCGATTAGCAAAAACTCTATCATCTACTTTTTTATCAAGCCATTTCAGTAGCTCTTTATCAATAGTTATAGTGATCCGTTCTTTTGCCATTAATTACCTCTTTAAAAAAAGTTGCTAAAATACCAGGACATGGTCCTGGCAATGTTTAGCAATTTGGCGTATGTAATAGTTTGGCTTACAAGGCATCGAGCCCTGCACTGTTTCATACTACTACTTACTATTACATATAATTACATACTATTTAAATTTTTCCGTATTTCGGAATATATATTTTACCACAAGGATTAAATAAACCTTAAAATCCGTAAAACGGATGGTAAAATCAAAAGCACAGTTGGGGATAGAATTATTCAAACTCCGTGGATTTTCTAATCCGGATGTCAATCTTGAACAATATCAAACAGATTCCGAAATTGTTGCATCTATGCTTTGGAAGTGTTATATGGATAATAACATGACATCTGTTGCCGATTTAGGTTCCGGAACCGGAATTATAGGTTTGGGGGCAGCTTTACTTGAACCATATCAAATCATTTTAGTAGAAAAAGATTCAGGCGCTATTGAAATATGTAAACAAAATCAAGCTAAACTTGAAGAAAGGTATGGAGAGTTACCAATTGAGTATGTAAATTCTGATATTAAAGATTTTAATACGCAAGTTGACACAGTTATAATGAACCCACCTTTTGGTGTTCAAAATGAGCATGCTGACCGGGTTTTTCTTGAGCAGGCAATGAAAATTGCTAATAATATCTATTCATTACATAAAATTGAATCTAAGCAATTTATTGAAAAATTTGCTAAAGACAATAATTTTAGTGTCAAGGAAATTATTGAATTTGAATTTTCTCTTAAACCGACTATGAAATTTCACAAACAAAATGTTAAGAAAATTAAAGTTGGTTTTTGGTATTTAAAGCGCAAGCGCTATAATTAAAAAAGTTAGCAGAGTTTAATGAAACTAAGAATGATATTTTAAGCAAAAGCTTTGATTTTATTTATCTTAAAAAATACAATGCAATTGATACTAATTTTTAATTTAATTTTCTTATTAAGTTTATAAAGACTTTAATTTAAATTGTAGCTTAAACAAAGAATTTATATATTAAAAATATTCTTATTCTTAATATTCTCAATTATTAGGAGGTTATTAGTATGGCATTAAAAAAACAATTAAACACAGTCAAAGAAAATTGGTTAATCATTTTAGTATTAGCAGTTTTATTCTTCTTGCCAACAATTTTAAATATTGGCAATTATAATATGCTTGGAACAATCCAAGGCATACCGAATGATATTGGTTATGCAGTTGGAGAAAGCATGAATAAAATGGTTGGTTCTTCTTATCCTGGTTCTTATTATCCAATACTATCAGAAGATTTTAAACCTGAAATTGAAGATAGGGTTATTACAAAATCCGCAAACTTGAATACTGAAATTGAATTTGGCACATTTGAAATAAACGAACAAAAAGTGAGAGAAATTATTAAATCAAGCGGTTCATTCTTGCTGAATGAAAATATTAATAAGTATGAATTAGGGTGGAAAGAATATTATAATGGCTATTATCAAATCAAAATTGAATCTTCAAAGTTTGATGCAGTTGTTTCACAGTTAAAACAAATTGGCGAAGTTAAATCTTTCAATGAAAATACTGAAGATGTAACTGGAACATACACAGATCTAAAAACAGAACTTGATGCTGAGAAAGGCAGACTTCAAAGATATCAAGAGATGTATAATGAAGCTACAAAAATTGAAGATAAGATCAATATTAATGATAGAATCTATAACCAAGAACGTACTATTAAGTATCTTGAAGATGCTATTAACAACATTAACAAACGTGTTGAATATTCGTCAGTATACTTTTCAATGAATGAAGAGCGTTCAGAGTATGCAGACATTGCTCTAGTTAAATTATCAGCTCTAGCAAGACAATTAGTTGACAGTTTTAACAACTTACTTACGTTAGTATTCTGGGCAGTCCCTTACGCAGCAGCATTATTACTAATCTTCTGGGTAAAAAAACTCGTTAAAAGAAAGAAATAAACCTTTTTTATTTTTTATATACTTTCCAGAATAATTGTTTTTATAAACTAGATTTATCTTTTAATTTTGGGAATTTGAAAAATTATTGTAAAAAGAATAGTAACTTTTATAAATAAAACCCTAAATCTAACAACATATGGAAATCAGAGTAATAGAAGAATCAAAAAACAAGATAGTTTTTGAACTTAAAGGTGAAAATCATACATTTTGTAATGCATTAAAAGATATGCTATTGAATGAAAAAGAAGTAAGCATTGCAAGTTATAAAATTGAACACCCTTTAATTGGTGAACCTGAATTTATTATTGAAACTAAAGGTAAAGAACCAAAAAAAGTTCTTGAAATAGCCGCTAAAAATCTGCAGAAAGAACTTGCAAGTTTTAGAAAAGCTTTCTGATTTTAAACAACATTTTTAAACTTTAAATTCTTATTTCTTATTATGCATGAATTATTACAGTTGGCTAGGTCAGCTATAGAGTTTGAACTTAGTAACCAAAAGTTAACTATACCGGTTAGTTTCAAATCTTCATATAATCATGATTTTGGCGTATATGTGATTTTAAAAGAGAAAGGTGTAGAAAGAGGCGCATTTGGATTTCCTGAAACCTCTTTGCCGTTATGGAAATCTTTACCACAGGCAGCTAAAGCTGCTGCGTTCAATGATCCGCAATTCCCCCCTGTAACAGAAATGGAGCTAAGAAATTTGCAGATTGAAATATATTTGCTATCTAAACCAATACAATTTATAGGCTTGGGTTTTGAACTCGACGATGCTATTATGATTGTTAGTTACCAGGGCGAAGCGATACTTCTTCCTAATTTAGCTAAAACAAAAGAAGAAGTTTTAGAGTTATTGCATGAGAAATTAAATATTACCGATTTAAATTCTAATTATTATAAATTTAAGACTGAGATAATCAAATAATTACTGTCTTTCGGTGTAATTTACTATAAATATTAATTAGTAAAGAAAAATAAAAAAATAAAAAAGTTATGCCTTAGTTAAAAGACAAACTTGATCAATAACAAAATTAAAACAATTGTTAAAACAATAACCAATCCGCCTAACAATACCATATATCCTGTGGTGTCCTGTATTGTATCAAAGCTTTCCAATTCAGGAATAACTGTTACAGCTGGTGTTCTGCCAGTGATGTCCTCAAGACCGGTATTAGGTTCAACTACTACTACTTCTTCTTCAACTACTGGATTACATCCTTCAACATGCAGTACTGCGGTTTTAGAGTCTGTAAGTTCATTCCTATCATAGTAAGTTGTTATTTCAATGTCATAATCACCAGTTTTAACATCATTTAAAGGAATTAAAACCGTTTTTGTTTCATCGTCTCTTGAATCAAGTTCTATGTCGTAACCGCTCTTGTACAAGTTAAGTTCCGGCGCTTCTACTTTGAATGCAATTTCTTCTTCATTTTTATTACCTATGTTTAATAAGGTAAATTCTAATGAAGCTGAAGTTTTACAAACGGCAGTTTCAGGGGTTAATTCTAAGTCAGTAACTATTACTTCATGAGAGTCTTGCTCAACCTCTAAATCTACTTTGTATTTAAGACCCATTTTTGCACCATTTTCATCTTCACCAAAAAGTGTTAATGTTAAAACATAAGTGCCTTCTTCAACATCTGCTGGATTAATTAAAAATGTAATTGTTTCATCATCACTAACTTCTTCAGCGCCTAAATCACCAAAGTCTATGTCTTCGTCAACATCTAGATCATTATCATTAATTACAGCAGTAAATTCGATGTCTTCAATGTCAAGGTTTGCATTGTCACCATTGTCATACTTGTTTTCAACTCTAACCTGGATTTCAACTTCATCATTTGGTTTTATGTCTTTGATTTTTTCATCATTTGAAGTTATTTTTTCATTTTCACTTCCAACATAAACATAAAGTCTGTCAAATTGCAAGTTGTTTTCTGCTTCCATGTAGAAATTTGAAACAACATTAGCAACATCTGCATTTGTTGATGCAAGGGTTAATGTGCCCAATAAGTTTCTTCTATCTTCAGAGTCTGCCCTTGTTGGGAAGAATGAAGGTAAATTTTTAGGAACATAACCTTTAATCGTTACTGTAACTGATTGATCAGCAGCTAAAGTAATGCCATTAGGCGCATTTGTAAAGCTGATATCATAGGTATAGCTGTAAGCTGTATCCTTTAAAGCAGTTAATGTAACGCCAGTTATGTCTAAATCACCATTGTTAGTAATTGTGAATTGCCTTTCAGTGTAAACTGCTTTCCTGTCTAAATCGTCAGCTTCAGGGTTGCTTCTGTATTGGTTGCTTCCACCAAGTAAAACATCTTGTGTGATGCTTAAAGGTTGAAAATCAGATACAATAAGCACAAAATCTGTTGAATCTGTTAGATCGTCTAATGGGTTTGCTGGAGTTCCCATATCATCTATTACAGTATAAGTCATTGTATATGGACTATTTACTGCATCATTGTAATCAGGGGTCCAAGTAAATCTCCTGGTTGCCGTATTAAAAGTAGCACCCGCTGGTAAACCAGTTAAAGCATAAGTTGCAGTACCTATAATATTTGTTGCTGCCTCTAATTCTGAAGATATGGCTGTACCTTCATTTGCAGTTAATGCAACATTATTAAGGGTTATAGCACTTATACTAACACTTAAAAATATCATAGCCAAAGCCATGAATAAAATTGTTTTTAGCGCTTTCATTATAACATCCTCCGTTATCTATTATATTAATCTATAGATTACTACTTCAAAGTGGTGTCTCTTTTATAAAGTTTGTCATTTTATAGTATCTAATATAGAGTATTGTGTACTAATTAACAAAACATTTATAAACCCATATCGCCAAAACGAATATTAATAAAATATTTTCTGGCAAAAATGAGGTATAGAAAAATAGTCTAAAATACAATACCATGAATCAAGAAATGGAAGGAATAAAAATAAGAATTGCTGAAGTTAAACCTATTTTAACGACTTTGGAATGGGATATTAATAGGGATCAAATTAATCCAGGCAAATTATCTTATTATAAAGGATTAAAAGCAGAATATGACGGATTAATTGGTAAACTAAGAGAGCTGCAAAATGAGGATAACTGATAAATTAATCCACGAAGTTGTAAGTTCAGTGGCCGGAGAAGACACTGTCCCCTTAATATTTGCAATAAAAGATAAAAAAAACGTTTCAGAGTTTAAGATAGCTGAAATGCTGAAAGAGCAAATAAATATTACCCGAAATATGCTTTATAGGCTTCTTGATCAAAACCTTGTAAATTTCATCAGAAAAAAAGATAGGCAGAAAGGATGGTATATTTATTATTGGACATTTAATCCTAAAGAGATTAGATTTTTAACTATAAAATTACAGAAACAAAGATTGCATGGTTTAATTGAAAGATTAGAAAGAGAACAATCTGCGCAATTTTTTAATTGTCCCCAAGAATGCATCAGATTAGATTTTGAGAGGGCAATGAACTTTGAGTTCAAATGTCCTGAATGCGGTTCAATAATTGAACAGCATGATAATGCTAAAGATATTGAGGATATTAAGAAAAAAATTATCGAAGTTGAGGATTTCTTAAAAATAGAACTTGCGCCTCTCCCAGTGAAATCTGTAAAGGCTGAAAAAGAAAAAGTTTCTGCAAAGAAAGCTAAAATTAAAAAAGAAGCAAAATCCAAAACTATCAAAAAACCTAAAAAGAAAAAAGCCGTAAAAAAAGTTAAAAAAGCTAAAGTAACAAAAAAACCTGCAAAACCTAAAACAGTTAAAAAAGCAGTAAAAAAAGTTCTTAATAAATTAGCCGCAAAAATTGTTAAGAGATCCAACTGATCAAAAATCGTTTATTCCTTTTTAATAATAAAAACCTTGTCATTAACTCTTGCAATAAAATCAAGTCTGATGCCTGCATTTTTCCCTTTTTCGATTTTAGAGATTTGCCGGTTATTGATTTCCATTGATTTGATTATCTGTTCTTTAACTCCGGTTGTTGGGCCAATTACCATTAACCTGTCGCCAACGTTTAAAGATTCAGATTCAACATTAATTTCTGCAACATTCACTTTTTTAAAATAATTTTTTATTAATCCAATATATCTCTTTTTTTCAGTAGCTCCACTGCCATATAAATCTGTAAAATCTTTTGCAGTTGGTAATCCCATGTAAAAACCTGTTGAGAATTTTCTATTATAAACCGTTTTTAATTTAGTAATAAGTTTCTGTCTTGATTCATCACTCAATTTCTGCTGCGAATCCAGTTTATCTAGAGCTTCGCGGTAAACTTCAACAACGGTTTTCACATATTCAGGACTTCTGGAGCGCCCTTCTATTTTTAGCGCAGATATTCCTGCATTTTTTAGTCTGTCCAGAAATTCGACAGTGCAAAGATCTTTGGCAGACATTACATAGTTATTATCTATTTTTAACTCATCCCCTGTTTCAAAGTCTATAATTTTATAAGCTCTTCTGCATGGCTGCAGGCAATCGCCGCGATTTGCAGATTTACAAAACAAAAATTGTGACATGAAACATCTTCCAGATATTGCAACGCACATAGCCCCGTGTCCAAAACATTCGATTTTAACATATAATTTATCAGATTTAATCTTTTCAGAAATTTTTTTAATTTGTTTTAAGGATAGTTCGCGGGCAAGCACGATTCTTTTAACGCCTAAATCTGCATAAAATTTTACTGTTTCAAAATTAGCAACTGATGCCTGTGTTGATAAGTGTATTTCTAATCCTAATTCATTGCATAATCTAATTACAGCATGGTCCCAGCAGATTATAGCATTAACACCAGCGCTTTTAGCGCTTTTTAATATTTTACGAACTTTATCATGTTCATTTTCAAATATAATTGTGTTAACGGTTAAATAGGCTTTTACATTATTCGAATGGCAATACTTAACAATTTTTTTTAACTCATTTAATTCAAAACTTTTAGCATTTTTACGCATATTTAATTCTTTAACGCCGAAGTAAACACTATTGCAGCCTGCTTCAATTGCTGCAACAAGCATTTCTCTATTTCCGACTGGCGCCAAAAGTTCCATTATCTTCTTGAGAATATATCTACTTTTTAATGGTTATGGTGAATTTAATTATTCCAATGTAGTCATTATGTGTCCAAATAAATAGAAGGGCTAATATGAAACCCTCATTCTAAATTAGAAAATTATAAATATCACCGTCGTCTATAAAATGTTGATTAAGACAGTTTTGTCGACGAGGTGATATTCAATGAAAATAATACAAAATAAGTATAAAAAAGTTTCGGATTTATGCTATGAACTCTTTAAAATCGCAGAATTACCGCTTTATGCTTCAAAATTCTCAAATAAGCTATATTCGCAGTTTCAACATCTTTTTATGTTAATATACAAGCAATTTCGTAGATTTACTTATGAGGAATTGCTTACTGATATAGCTAGCAATAAAGAATTTAAAGCATATTTGGGCATGAATAAGATTCCGCATTACACAACTTTGATTAAATTTGCTCAAAGATTACCTTGCAAAATCTTTGACAAATTGGTATTAGCATTCAAAGGACTAATACCAGACCCTAAAAAAGTAGCAATTGATGGAACTGGTATTAGTCTTGACAATGCAAGCCTGCACTATTGCAAACGAATTGGAAAACCCGCAAAGAAAAGACCATTTATGAAAACAACATTTATAGTCGATATTGAAAACTATTTTATCTTACTGGTTAAAATGAGAAAACGGGCAAGACACGATACAAAAGATGCCAAACCAATGATTAAAAAGCTTGCAGAACATTACAATCCAGAGATACTTTATGGAGATAGAGGATATGATTTCGAGGAAATTTTTGAATTATGTTTTGAAACTCTTAATGCATATCCCTTAATCTTACAAAAAAATTTAAATGTTCCTAAGTGGCGACGTAGTGGAAGGTATAGAAAGGAAACTTATGACGTTTTTGACTATGGTGAATATCTACAAAGGAACAAGATTGAAACGCTAAATAGTATGATTAAAAGAAGGTTTGGCAGTAATGTAAAATCTCATAAGGATAAACTACAAAGAGTTGATATTTATAGCAGAGTAATAGCATTTAATATTGATAGAATGTTACGGATGAGTGAAAAAATAATTCTGATATTCATCAGAATTATGAGGGTTTCATATTAGCCAAATAGAAGGCAAGATTTTTAAATAGAGAAATTCTCCTTAATTAAAATGGGGCATATCACTTCAAAAAACTATTTAAGTTTACAAGCAAGATTAGATAAAGCGCCGCAAGGCGCGCCAGATTCTGAAACTTTATTCAAAATTTTGGAGCATTTATTTACTGAGAAAGAGGCAGAGTTAGTTTCAAAATTACCAATAAGGCCTTTTACAATTGAAAAGGCGATGAAGATTTGGAACCTTCCCGAAGTAAAAGCTAAAAAAGTGCTTGATGGACTTGCCGATAAAGCCATTTTAATCGATCTTGCTAAAGATAGGGAGGAAAAAGTTTACGCGCTTGCGCCACCAATGGCTGGCTTTTTTGAATTTTCAATAATGAAAATGGGTGGCAAATTTGATAAACAGCTTTTATCTGAACTTTATCATCAATACCTTAATGTTGAAGACGATTTTGGTAAAAGAGTTTTTGCGTTATATCCTGCAATTGGGAGAACATATGTGCATGAAGATACTATCCAGCCAAAGGATAAAGATATTATACTCGATTATGAAAAAGTAACAAAATATATTGAAAATTCTGATTTCTGGGCGGCCGGTATTTGTTATTGCAGACATAAGATGGAACATTTAGGTAAAGTGTGCAAAGCAAGCATGAATGTTTGCATGTCATTTGGAGCGGTTGGAAGAAGTTTATGCAAAAGCAATGTTGCCAAACCACTTACAAAACAAGAAGCATTAGATATGGTAAAGAAATGCAGGGATGAAGGTTTAGTTCAGATTGGCAGTAACATGCAAAATGATTTCAGCTGGATTTGTAACTGCTGCGGTTGCTGTTGTGAAGCGCTAATTGCATATAAAAAGTTAGGTTATAACCCTAGGATTGAAACCAACTGGTATGCAGAGAATACTATTGACAAGTGTACTGCTTGTGGTATGTGCGTAAAAAAATGTCCAGTTAATGCTATAACTTTAGTTAAAGAGCCAAGAGATCCTCATACTTCGGAAGGAAGCAAAACATTTGCGAAAATTGATTTTGATAGATGTATTGGTTGCGGAGTTTGCACAAGATTTTGTCCTCCAAAATCTCTAAAGATGGAGAGAAGGAAAGAAACTAATTTTGTACCAATGGATACATTTGAAAGGGCAGTTTTGCAGGCAATTGACTCTAACACTTTGCAAAACTTAATCTTTGACAATTATCATTTATGGCAGTACGGTGTACTTAGAGCCGCATTAGGCATAATATTTAAACTTCCGCCAGTTAAATGGACGATGGCAAATAGACAACTCCAATCCCGATTTTTAACAGCTGTTGGCAACCATTATTATAAACAAAATCCTGAAATTTTTGGCGGAGTTAAACCAGATTATTCTCACCAGGAATTAAATAAAAAATATTAATTTTCTTTTGGAGTAAGTTCAATTTTATTAGCTGTAAATTGGTTGCTCTGATTATATTTTCCGGTTATAGTAACTCTATCTCCATTGTTAAAATTATCAGTTAATTCAGAACAAATTCTAATGTTTTTGCCAACGTAAGTGACCTCAAAACAACCTTCATCAATAACACCTTTCATAGTAACTTGACCATATAATCTAATTTCTTCAGCATATACCGGTTTTTCTAATAATTCTTGAACGCCAATAGTACCTTCTGGCTTGTATGGTCCTTTCTCGCAACCGGATAATATTGATGACACAAATAATAAAATAATTATT